>JAYEJJ010000001.1:0-7241 GCA_034660495.1 Thermodesulfobacteriota bacterium
CTTACAAAATTATGTCAACCACGTTAACGAACACGTTTACGTTCACGAGCACGAGCACGCAAAGATCATAGCTAAAGCTACCCGCCTAAAAGGCGGGGGTTTTAACCTTAAAGGAGACTAATAAAATATGACAACCGATTATTTCAGCACAATTGTTAACACGCCCCTGTTCATCAGGGACAAAAAAATCAGCACCAGGCTGTTTCTTGCTCCCATGGCAGGACTTGGCCATATCGCCTTCAGGGAGATGACTGCCCGTTTCGGCAGGTTCGGACTTTTGTTTACAGGCATGTGCTCCGCCAGAGCCGTGCCCCATGAAAACCCGGAAACCTCCCTTGTTTTTAAATGGCGGAAACAGGAGCTGCCCTTTCTGGTCTGCCAGATATTCGGACCAGAACCTGACATAATGGCAGAAGCGGCAAAAAGAATTGAAACCGAGGGGTTTTTCGGCGTTGACCTGAATTTCGGCTGCTCCGTGGCGGCCATATGCAAAAAGGGAAGCGGTGCAGCATTGCTGAAAACCCCTGATCTTGCCGCTGAAATTGTCCGTCAGGTGCGCCAGGCAGTGTCCATACCCGTATTTGTCAAATTCCGGACCGGCTGGGAAAACAACCCTGCGGCCGCCGCTGACATGGCAGAAAAATTTGAAGCGGCCGGTGCAGATGCCCTGGTGTTTCATCCCCGGGTGGCTCCGGACCGAAGATCCAGACCGCCCCTGCGCCAGCACATTGCCCGGGTCAAAAACGCAGTATCCATCCCTGTTTTCGGCAACGGCAATACATTTATCAGAAAAGACGGCATTGACACCATGGCTGAAACCGGATGCGACGGGCTGTCCCTTGGCAGGATTGCCCTTTCAAAACCCTGGATCTTTGCCTCACTGACCAGAGGATTTGTCCCAGACAGCAGTGCATATCCGGACACGGCCATGACAATGACCCGCCTTCTTTTAAAATACCATGATGAAAAATACGGGGTTAAACTGTATAAGAAGTTCATTCCCTGTTTTTCAGCTAATTTTAAATTCGGGCATGAAATCTGCAGGCAGCTGATCAAAGGAGAAACAATGGATGACATGAGATCCAATATTGAAACCGTGTTTCAAACTTTTCCTGAAACATTGAAGCGTCCGAGCCTCAACCTTTTTACATAGATCAACGGTGACATAAACATGAAAAACAATCTGCGCGCCTTACACACAAACAGTCTGCCCTGGTTATCTGTGCTTATTCTTTTTTTTATTCTCTTTTTTCTGTGGCCGATGCCCGCAACCGTGCCTGCCGATGACACTGCTGACGTGACATTTATTTCCTGGTCAAAAATCCTTTTTGGCATTTCAGGAGGGCTTGCTTTTTTTCTCTACGGCATGGAAAAAATGAGCGAAGGCATGAAAAGCACGGCTGGGAACAAAATGCGCGCCATCCTTGCCTCTTTGACCAAAAACCGTTTTATTGCCATGGTGGTGGGAAGTTTTGTAACAATGGTCATCCAGTCCAGCAGCGCCACCACGGTCATGCTGGTCAGCTTTGTTCAGGCCGGCCTTTTAAACCTGAGCCAGTGCATGGGCGTCATCCTGGGAGCTGACATCGGCACCACCATCACTGCCCAGATGATTGCGTTTAAACTCACGGACTATGCCATTTTAATGGTTGCAGTCGGTTTTTTTCTGCACATGCTCGGAAAAACCAGAAAAGTCAGGGATATCGGGGATATTCTTCTGGGTTTCGGCATCCTCTTTTTTGGGATGAAACTGATGAGTGATGTAATGGCGCCCCTTAGAACCTATCCGGCTTTTATTCACCTGATGCAGGAAATGGAAAACCCGTTTTCCGGAATTCTGCTGGGGGCTGTGTTTACAGCCATTGTTCAGAGCAGCAGCGCCACAACAGGCCTTTTAATTGTGCTGGCCCAGCAGGGACTGATCTCCCTTGAGGCCGGGATTCCCATTCTTTTCGGCGCCAATATCGGCACCTGTGTGACCGCCGTACTGGCGGGAATCAACGCCACCCGGGAAGCCAAACGCGTTGCCATTGCCCATGTGATTTTCAAAATTGCCGGGGTCTGCCTGTTTCTCTTCTGGATTCCCCGGTTTGCCCAGCTTATCAGGGACCTGGCCCTGATCTTCGGGTCTGATACGGCACGGCAGATCGCCAACGCCCATACCATTTTCAATGTCAGCATAGGGTTGATCTTTCTTCCCTTTGTCAATGTTTTTGCCAGATTCATTTATGTTATTTTTCCGGAAAAAGCCGAGGCAAAAAGTGCTGAGCTTAAAACCTGGTATATTGAGGATGAGGCCATGCTGAAAACCCCCTCCCTTGCCATTGACCTTGCAAGATCTGAAATATCCCGCATGGCCAAAGTGCTGGGCAGAATGCTCACAGCCGTTATCATCCCCTTTGTTTCCGATGAAAAACACATCTCTTCCTGTACTTACAAGGACTGTGAAAGAAAACTGCTTATCAGTGAAATTCCCACCCGGGATGCTGTTTTTCCAGAACTTTCCCTTATCGAGGGAATTGATCTGCGGGAAAAAAAAATAGATTATCTGGAAGAAAAAATCAGCACCTACCTTGCCAGGATTGCCAAGAGAAATATCACAAAACAGGAGGCCACAGAAGTGTTCGGGATGGTCTCCATTGTAAAGGACATGGAAAGCATTGGAGACATCATACACAGGAATCTGCTGCCCCTGATCGTCAAAAAAAAAGGATTGACCTATGATTTCTGCGAAGAGGGAAAAGAAGAACTGCTTATCTACCAGAGCAAGGTATTAAAACAGCTCAGACTGCTTGAAACAGCCTTTGGCACCAACGACCTGAAGGCCGCCTGCAATATCATGCACAAGGAAAAAAAATATCTTGCCCTGGAAGCTCAGTACCGGGCAAAACATCTGAAACGCATCATCGCTGAAAAGCAGGAATCCGTAAAAACAAGTGAAATCCACATGGAACTGATGGATCTGATGAAGCAGATCCTGCTCTACTCAGCCAATATTGCCCAGACCTACATTCAAAGCTCCCCTGAAAAAAACGCCCTGGATTCAGAACCTGAGAAGAGCTGATGCATTTCTGCCTAAAATCTTCTCTGCAGCAGATTCAGAAATACCCGAGGCTTCAATGTCCTTATAATACCTTGACGGTTTTATCAGGGGATAATCTGTTCCAAACAGCACTTTTTCCACGATTCCTGTGTCCACAGCCACCCTGTAAATATCAGGGTCATACAGAAAAGGGGAGGCAGCTGTGTCAAACCATATATTTTTGAGAACGTCTTTGGCCTCCCTTTTCAGCAGGGAGAAAAAAAAGATACCGCCGCCCCAGTGGGCCAGTACAATTCTGTTGTCAGGAAAGCGTTGAGCCAGGGCATATATCTGCTCAAGGGTCACAGGGGTTTTGCCGGGATACTGATGCCCCACAGGTTCATTGGTATGTATCATCACAGGCAGGTTGCCGGCCTGTTTACAGATGTCCATTATCGGTTCCAGGTGCACCAGGGCCTGCTCATCAATTCCGGAAAGATAAAAGGCCAGCTCCCCCACCCCGGACAACCCGGCATCAATGCATCGCTGCGCTTCTTCAGGCGCCCCCTGCCAGGACATATCAAAACAGGCAAACCCCTTAAGCCTGTCTGGATAACGGGCCACCGCTTCAAGGATATAATCATTGTTCAGCTTTGCTGTGTCACTGGTTTTCCAGGGAAAACCAAAGACAACAGAATGGTCAACCAGGTATTCATCCATGGTGGATACGAGAGTGTCCGCGCCGACCAGCTTTGCCTTGCTGGAATCATACAGCAGCTTAAAGGACGGTTCCCTGTCAAAAAACCTTTCCCGGTACTTACAGATTGTTTCAGGAAATATATGGGTATGAAAATCAATAATCATTGTGTATCTCCTTTTGAGCGGGCCATATGCAAAACATTTTTCCCTGGGGATCTTCCAAAAAATATTCTGCGCATCTTGCGCATTTTATTTCCATCCAGCCCCCTTATGTCTCATATTTTTTCTTCAATAGTCATGTTAATATTGAAAAAATATTAATTTCAAATATAATACCAGATTCATTAATGAAAAGCCATCAGTAAAATGCCGACAGAGTCTGATCTTTATTGCTGACGGCTTATGGCTGATAACGGATAGCTGATACTCGATCATCAAGTTTTTTGGGAAGGACCGAGCGCCGCCCCCAGCGGTTGCCTGTCAGGAACATTGAGAACCAAAGGAGATCAGTAACAAACTGTCAGCATAACGCCGACAGAATATGATCTTTATTGCTGAGGGCTGATAACTGACGGCTGATAAAAAAACAATTAATTATTAATATGAAACATTACCCGGTTAATCTTGATATAAAAGGCAGAAACTGCCTTGTAGTGGGCGGCGGACGGGTCGGGGCAAGAAAGGCGCAGGCCCTTGCCCAATGCGGGGCACTTGTCACCATTGTCAGCCCTGAGTTCTCAGACAGACTGGACAACCGGAACAATATAACACTTAAAAAAAAGCCCTATGATGTCTCTGATCTTGACAATATGTTTCTTGTATTCGGCGCTACTGATAACCAGGACATCAACAGGCAGGTATGGCAGGATGCACAACAGAAAAACATGCTGTGCAGCATTGCTGATTTTCCTGAAGGCAGCAGTTTTATCCTGCCTGCTGTGGTCAGAAGAGGAGATCTGGTCATCACCGTATCCACCTCGGGCAGCAGTCCGGCCTTTGCAAAAAAACTGAAAAAAGATCTGGAAAATACCTTTGGGGAGGAGTATGCTGAGTTCCTTTATCTCATGGGCAGAACCAGAAAAAGACTGCTGAATGAAAAACATGCGCCAGAGGAACATAAAGCCGTATTTGAGGCATTTATCAGCAATGGGCTGCTGGATATGATCAAAGCAAAAGACATTTCTAAAATAGATGACCTTTTGTTTAAACTTCTTGGAAGCAATTATACTTACAACGACCTTGCAAGCCGGAGAGAATAAATGAATGTCACTCTGTTTTCACCCCTTCTGCTGTATCTGTCAACCCTTTTTTACCTGGGCGGAATGACAGGCTACTTTGCCTATCTGTTCAAGCAGAAAGAAACCATGCAGAAAACCGGCTTTACCCTGATATGCACGGGTCTTGCCCTTCACTTTGCCGCTTTGTGCATGGAAACATTTGAACTTGGCTCACTGCCGGTGACCAATCTCCAGCAGAACCTGTCCTTTGCCGCATTTGCCCTGGCCGGGGTGTTTGTATTTTTACAAAACAGATTGAAATTAAGAATCCTCGGGGTGTTCACCGCTCCGCTGATTGTGCTTGCCATGACAGCCGCCCTTATAGTTCCCAAAACCGAGCCGGTTCACAACACTGTCTTAAAAGGGTTCTGGCTGGTTGCCCACATTGTTCTCATCTTTGCCGGGGAGGCTGCTCTGGCCATTGCCTGCGGCGCCGGCATCCTCTATTTAATCCAGGAAAAGGCCATAAAAAAGAAAAAAAGGGGATTTTTCTATAAACGGCTGCCCTCCCTTGACCTGCTGGACTCCACCAGTTATTCATGCATCGTAGTGGGATTTACCCTGCTGACCTTTGGCCTGATCACCGGCCTTGTTTATGCAAAATATATCTGGGGGCAGTTCTGGAGCTGGGACCCCAAGGAAATCTGGTCCGCCGGGACCTGGCTGATCTATGCCGCCCTTCTCCACGGCCGTCTGACCAGCGGATGGCGGGGAAGGCGTTCTGCCCTCTTTACCATTATCGGTTTTGCCGTTATACTGTTCACCTTTTTTGGCGTTAACTTTCTGATCGGCGGACATCACCAGGGATTTACTAAGTAATGGAACCAGAATGTCAGAAATAGTCTTATTGGGTATAAACCATAAAACAGCACCCGTAGAACTCAGGGAAACCCTTTCCTTTACTGAAGAAGAAATTGTTGACACCCTTGATACATTAAAATGCAGAAAAGGGATAGATGAAGTGCTTCTCTTTTCCACATGCAATAGAACAGAAATTCTCATTGTAACAAACACCAGGGATGAATGCATTGCAGGGGTAGAGGGATTTATATCAAAATATAAAGACATCCCCATGTCAACCTTTGCCCCCTCCCTTTATATTTACAGAGGAGAACAGGCTGTGCAGCATCTCTTCAGAGTGACGTCCAGTCTTGACTCCATGATTGTTGGAGAGCCCCAGATCCTTGGTCAGGTCAAATCCGCCTATAGAACAGCAACCCGCTGCGGGTCATCCGGTGTCATCCTTAACAGACTGCTGCACAAATCGTTCAGCATTGCCAAAAAAGTGCGCAGGGAAACAGGCATTGGAGACAATGCCGTATCCATCAGTTATGCGGCAATTGAACTGGCCAGTAAAATATTTACCTGTATCCAGGACAAGAATGTTCTCCTCCTGGGTGCCGGAGAAATGGCTGAAATTGCTGTTGAACACCTTATTTCCCATGGGGTTTCCAGTATTGTGGTGGCCAACAGAACCTTTAAAAATGCCTTAACCCTTGCCGAAAAATTCAACGGCAGGGCCGTCCGGTTTGAAGAAAGGGAGAGTTTCCTGCACAGGGCGGACATTATCATAAGCTCCACAGGGGCGTCAGACCATGTGATCACCCAGAATCATGTCAAAGCAGCCATGCGTACACGAAAAAACAGACCGCTTTTTTTTATAGACATTGCAGTTCCAAGGGATATTGATCCAAAAGTCAACAGAATCAGTAACTGCTATCTCTACGACATTGATGATCTCCAGGAAGTGGTCAATGAAAATCTCCATGAAAGACAAAAGGAAGCGGTTAAAGGAGAGAGGCTTGTGGACGAAGCCGTGATCAAATTCCACCACTGGCTTGAAGAGCTCAAAGTCGTACCCACCATTATTTCCCTGAAGGAAAAAATAGATGCCATTACAGAGGCGGAAACTGAAAAAACCCTGGCCGGCATGAAAACTCTTTCCGAAAAGGACAGACAAGCCATTCAACGGATGACCCGGGCCATCTCCAGTAAAATCCTACATGATCCCATCCTGTTTCTTAAAAACAGCGGAGATCACAGAAACGATTCGTTTTATATCAATGCAGCAAGGAACCTGTTTAATCTTGACAAGATTGATGAGGAGTGTTCAAACCGTCAACAACCCCTGAGCTAAAGACTCAGGGGCTTGCAAGGCAACTTGTAAGCCCGGTTGATTAGCCTAAGCCACAGAAAAATTGGTGGCTACGTTACATTGGAATATATAGTCATCCCAAGGTACT
>JAYEJJ010000002.1:0-27949 GCA_034660495.1 Thermodesulfobacteriota bacterium
AAGACCTATGCTGTTGCTCTCGATTAAGTGCTTTTCAAAAACGCATAGGCTGAAAAGCACATCATAATCCGTCAATTCATCCCCTGAGCTAAAGACTCAGGGGTTTTCTTGCCGGTTTTCTATAAAATAATAAAATTGAAGCCCGATGTGGTCACCCTCGACATTGAAATGCCCAGGATGGACGGGATTACGTTTTTGAAAAAACTAATGGTTTACTATCCTCTGCCGATCATTATTGTCAGTTCCCTGACCATAAAGGGCAGTGATGTTGCCCTTGAAGCCCTTTCCCTTGGCGCCCTGGAAGTGATCGCAAAACCCGGATCTGCGTATTCTGTGGATGAAATGGGCATGCAGCTGGCAGAGAAAATAAGGGCGGTCAGCTGTGTTAACGTCAAACCTGTGAACAAAAAGAAAAAAACCTTTGAAAATCATGTGCCACAGGTGGCGGCCCGGGCCATGACAGCAACAACAGACAAGGTGATTGCCATTGGGGCATCCACCGGGGGAACCGAAGCCATTGTAAAAGTGCTGACAAAACTGCCCGAGAATTGCCCTGGCATAGTGATTGTTCAGCATATGCCTGCCCAGTTTACAAAATCCTTTGCAGACCGTCTTGACGCTCTTTGCCCCTTTATGGTGAAAGAAGCAGAGGACGGTGATACTGTCCAGAACGGAACAGCACTTATTGCACCGGGCAATTTTCACATGCTGCTTAAAAGAAGCGGTGCCAGATACTACGTCAATGTTAAAAAAGGCCCCATGGTTCATCACCAGCGGCCCGCCGTGGATGTGCTGTTTAAGTCAGTGGCTGCTTATGCCGGAGCCAATGCCTTTGGCATCATTTTGACAGGTATGGGACAGGACGGCGCGGCCGGGCTGCTTAATATGAAGCAGGCCGGTGCAGTCACCATTGCCCAGGATGAAAAATCATGTGTGGTTTACGGGATGCCAAAGGAAGCGGTAGCCTGTGGTGCAGTGGATTATATTCAGGACATCAATAATATTGCCAGAAAAGCGGTGTATTTTCTCAATGGAAAGGGTTGAATATGAAGAATTGAGTAATTTGAGTTCAATTGGTGTATAAGCGAACCCCCCGTGTTTTGATTAAACACAAATTATAAAACAGGTGAATGTATGTCGGAAAAAAAAATTCTGGTGGTGGATGATGACGAAGGGATTCTGTCTCTCATGAAACAGATTTTTACCCGGGCAGGGTATAATGTGGTTCTTGCGGAAAATGCGGAAAAAGCACTGGAGATTCTGGAAAGGGAAAATATTTATGTTTTTTTTCTGAACATTAATCTTCCGGGTATGAACGGCCTTGAACTGTGCAGAGAAATCCGAAAAAATATGCCCATGGCCATTATTCACGCGGTAACCGGATACGCTTCCCTTTTTGAATTGTCTGATTCAAGGGATGCGGGGTTTGATGATTATTTCAACAAGCCGGTCAAGCTTTCCCTGCTGTTAAAAGCCGCAGAAAATGCCTTTGAAAAACATGAGCGCTGGAAAAAAAAATAGCAGCCTGTCACAACCTCCCTGGATAAAAAAATCAGGTTCAACTGCTTCTGCCTTGACTTTTTGCCGGGATCAGTCTTGGCACTGTGTTAAAATAGCCTATGAATCAAGATCAAAACAGGAAAAATATGTTTTATACGGCAATGAAGACCATTGACCGTTACAATATGATTGATTTTAAGGATTCCCTTCTTTTAGGTGTTTCAGGAGGCCCTGATTCTGTGGCCCTTTTTCTGTTTCTGGTTGAAATAAGCGAAGAATTCCAGTTAAAACTGGGCGTGGCCCATGTAAATCATAATTTAAGGGGAAACGATTCTCATAGAGATGCTGTTTTTGTTCAATCCCTTACAGAAAAATACAGACTGCCTTTTTTTCTTTTAGATGAAGATGTTAAAACCATTGCTGAAACAAAGAGAAGATCCCTTGAAGAAACAGCAAGGGAGGTTCGGTATGATTTTTTTAAAAAAATATGCAGACAGAAGCAATATGTAAAGCTTGCCCTGGGACATAACCGCAATGACAATGCAGAGCAGGTGTTAATGAATTTTTTAAGGGGGAGCGGCACTGCCGGTCTCTGCGGTATTCCTCCTGTGCGGGATCATTGGGTTGTCCGTCCTCTGATTGACATTTCCAGAAAAACAATTCTTGAATTTTTAGAGGAAAAAGCGCAGAATTATGTTATGGATCAGTCAAACCAGGATCAGTGTTTTTTAAGAAACAGAATCCGGCATTCTCTGCTGCCCTGTTTACAGAAAAACTACAACCCCAATATCATTGAATCCCTTAACCGTATGAGCAGAATCGTTAAGGATGACCATCTGTGGATGGAAAAAGAAGCGTCATATCATTTTACCAAAGCTTTGACTTTGAAAACCAGGAAACGTGTGGACCTGTCTCTGGTTTATTTTAAGCACATGGACCCAGCCCTGGCAAAACGGGTTGTACGACAGGCCATTAAAGCGGTAAAAAACGATCTTAGGCGGATTACCCTGGTTCATATTGAGGCGGTTACCGCTCTGGTTTTTTCCCGGGAAAAAGGGAAATCAATTGATCTGCCGGACAGAATAAGGGTTTTTATTACAAAAGAAAGACTCTGCGTAAAAAGAGAAGACATGGCCCTGCGCAGGCTTGGAAGGCTGAAGAAAGAGGGTAAGGTTTTTCTTGCCTAATTGCAATTCATGTTTATAATAATTGATGCAGTCTCTGATTTTTGTTTTCAGTTATCAATGGCGGATAATGGACATGCTGTTGGCTGACTGCATTTTTTTATGTTTTAAAAATCAGATAATTAAAAATTAATACATAGAAGAGGAAATACTTTTGAATCAATTTCATAAAAATTTGTCCCTGTGGCTGGTGATTGTGTTGATGATGGTGATGCTTTACAATATTTTCAATCAGCAGCAGCAGATTGCGGAGACGGATATAGGGTATTCCGAGTTTGTTTCAATGGTTGACAGTGAACGTGTTGCCAGTGTTGTTATCCAGGGGCATGACCTTTATATAACCGGTGTTGATGGTGCAAAATATACCACATTTGCGCCTGAGGATAATGAACTGATAAAAATGCTCAGGCAGAAGGGTGTCCGGATAAAAGCCAAACCCCCGGCAGAATCCTCCTGGTTTATGTCTGTGCTTATTTCCTGGCTTCCCATGATCGTTCTGATTGGCGTGTGGATCTTTTTTATGCGTCAGATGCAGGGCGGTGGTGGAAAAGCCATGTCTTTCGGTAAGAGCAGGGCCCGGCTGATGTCTGATACCAAGGAAAAGATTACCTTTAAAGACACTGCCGGCATTGATGAAGCCAAGGAGGAGCTCACAGAAGTGGTTGAATTCCTGAGGGAGCCGGAAAAATTCACCCGCCTTGGCGGGCGTATTCCCAAAGGCGTTCTTCTGGTGGGCGCGCCTGGAACAGGCAAGACGCTGTTGTCCAGGGCCGTTGCCGGAGAGGCCCAGGTTCCCTTTTTCACCATTTCCGGATCGGATTTTGTGGAGATGTTTGTGGGTGTGGGAGCATCCCGTGTCAGGGATCTTTTTGCCCAGGGAAAGAAACACGCCCCCTGCATTATATTTATTGATGAGATTGATGCCGTGGGCCGTCAAAGGGGCGCTGGTATGGGAGGCGGACATGATGAAAGGGAACAGACCTTGAATCAGCTCCTGGTGGAGATGGACGGGTTTGAATCCAATGAAGGGGTCATCCTCATGGCCGCCACCAACCGGGCCGATGTGCTTGATCCGGCGCTGCTGCGGCCGGGGCGGTTTGACCGTCAGGTCATGGTGGACATGCCGGATATAAAAGGAAGAAAGGGGATCCTTGATGTTCATATGAAACGGACGCCCCTGGATGATGAGGTGAATTCCCTGATCCTTGCCAAGGGCACCCCGGGATTTTCAGGGGCAGATCTTGAAAATCTTGTGAATGAAGCGGCCCTGCTTGCCGCCAAAAGGGGGCATGAGAAATTGTTGATGGAGGATTTTGAGGATGCCAAGGACAAGGTGTATATGGGACTGGAGCGGAAATCCAAGGTAATCAAGGAAGATGAGAAAAAAACAACAGCATATCATGAAGCAGGCCATGCCCTGGTCGCCCGGCTGCTGCCTGGAACAGACCCTGTGAACAAGATTACCATTATCCCCAGGGGACGGGCTGCCGGTGTTACATGGTTTCTGCCCGAAGAGAGTGATTTTAAATACAAGGATCAGCTGGAAAGCGAATTGTCTGTGGCGTTTGGGGGAAGGATTGCAGAGGAGTTGATTTTCAACCGAATCAGCACAGGGGCGGCCAATGATATTAAGCAGGCCACATCCCTGGCCAATAAAATGGTCCGGACCTGGGGGATGAGCGAAAAGCTGGGTCCCCTTTCCTATGGCAAGGGGGAAGAACAGATTTTTATCGGCAGAGCGATCGGTCAGGCCAGGGAATACTCTGAAGATACGGCAAAAAAAATCGATGCCGAGGTATCCGCCCTTGTGATGAGAAGTTATGAAACATCTACGCGCATGCTTAAGGAAAACATTGAAATACTCCATGAGCTGGCCGCCCTTCTCATTGAAAAAGAAACCGTAATGGGCGAGGAGCTGGATGATTTGATTGTTTCCATGAAGCCTGATTTCAACCCATCCTCACGAAAGGATGAGACCCTGTTTCAGAAAAAGAAAAAACAAAGCCAAAAGGATGAGGGCGAGGCTGACAACGCAGAGGATCCTTCACAAGCCAGTGACAGCAATAAATCTCACCGCACCAGCGGTCAAGATGGAAGCAGTGATGACCCAGATGGAAGCGGGAGTGCCTGATGGCGCCGTATACCTATAGCTGGGGCCGGTTTGCCCTGGAATTCGGTAGAAAAACGCTGGTAATGGGCATACTGAACACCACGCCGGACTCCTTTTCCGACGGCGGCAGATTTTTTTCCCTGGATGCGGCCATTGCCCATGGTCAGTCCCTGGTGGACCATGGGGCGGATATCCTTGATATCGGCGGAGAGTCAACCCGGCCTTTTTCCATGCCGGTGTCTGTAGAAGAAGAGATTGCACGGGTGGTGCCGGTAATAGAGGGGTTGTCCAAAAAAATCAATATTCCCATTTCCATTGACACCCATAAGGCGGCTGTGGCAGAAGCGGCCCTTGACGCAGGAGCGGCAATGATCAATGACATCAGTGCCCTTGAAAAGGATCCGGATATGGCTGTTCTTGCGGGAAAGAGAAAAGTACCTGTTGTGCTCATGCACATGCAGGGAACCCCTGAAACCATGCAGATCGCTCCCCGGTATACGGATGTGGTTGAGGAGATCAGGGACTACCTTGCACAACGCGCTGAATATGCTGTTCAGTCCGGTGTGTCAAGGGATGCTGTGATAATTGATCCGGGCATTGGATTCGGTAAAACCGTCAATGACAACCTCCTGCTCATTAAACATCTGGAAAAAATTAAGGCCCTGGGGTTTCCTGTTCTCATGGGACCTTCCAGAAAATCTTTTATTCAGAAAAAACTCTCCGCCATTACCGGCAGGGAAATCAATGCAGCCTCCAGGGAGGCTGAACTGGGAACCCTTGCCGCGGTTGCGGTTTCTGCAATCCATCATGCACAGATTGTCAGGGTTCATGATGTGGCCGATGTAAAACCCGTTGTTCAGATGATTGATGCCATACAAAATGCCTAACAGGAGAAGGATACTGGTTTTTTGTTTATGGGTGCTTGTCTTTTTATCAGGCTGTGCTGCTGAATATGAAGAAACAGCACTGCTCCTTTCCGTGGATATTTCACCCATGCCAGAGGGCCTTGCAAAAGCAGCCGGTTATACAGATAAAATTGAGATCTGTGTAAAAGGTCCCCCAGGTACAGTCAATCGATTTGCCAGTCAAAATTTAAGCTACCCGGTTGACGTTTACGCTGAGCTTGCACCTGATCCTGCGGGGTCAAATTGTTTTATAAAGCCCGGGCAATATACAATTCCTGTGCTGGAAAAACGGATAAAACTGCCTCCCCAATGTGAAATTACAGACATTAACCCTGCTTTTATCGTCCTCACCCTGGAGGAAAAAATTACCCGGCGGTTTAAGGTGACTGTCCCTTACATGGGCAGGCCGGCCAGCGGCTATACCGTGCTGCCGGCAGAAGCAGAACCGTCTGAGGTGGATATTACAGGGGCCAGGTCTCAGATAAGCGCCTTAAAGGAGGTGTCAACAAAACCGGTTGATGTTGCAGAAGCAGAGGATGGGTTTAAAAAGGTTCTCCCCCTTGATCTTGATATGACCTCAGGTGTTGAAAGTTCAGCGGATAATATTAAGGTCTTTGTTCCGGTACAGAAAAAAATAATCATAAAAACCTTTGACAATATTTGGGTTAAAACAGTCAATGGAGCCGGTAAGATCAGTATCTTACCGGATACAATAAGGATCAAAGTCAAGGGTCATTCAAATCTTCTCAATACAGCCAGCATCAGAAACCAGTTGAATATTTTTATAGATCTCAAAGGTCTGGACCCTGGTGTATATGTAAGAAGGGCAGTGATTCAGCTGCCTGTGGGGCTGATTCTTGAAGACGCAGTTCCGGAACTGTTTACAGTGAAAATACAGTGACCTGAAAAAGGACAGGGATTATGCTGCTTGTAATAGATGTCGGTAATACAAATACCGTTCTTGGGATTTATGAAGGTGAACTGCTTCTCGTAAACTGGCGGATACGCACCATCAGGGATACCACAGCAGATGAGTTTAATGTGCTGATTAATGCCCTTTTTTCAGACAAGGCATTTGATACCCGCCGAATCAGCCAGACCATTATTTCTTCGGTTGTTCCGCCGGTTGTTTCCATTCTCAACACCTGGTGCAGCAGATATCTTTTAAAGGCCCCTGAATGGGTGAATCCCGATTCTGTAAAAACGCTCATGCCCATACGGTACTGCAATCCTGCTGAAGTGGGTGCAGACAGAATTGTTAATGCAGTGGCCGCCTATAATCGATATAAAAAAGAAATGATTATCATTGATTTTGGAACAGCAACCACCTTTGATGCCATTTCAGACAAAGGGGAGTTTCTTGGCGGGGCCATTGTGCCGGGTATTATGATTTCATCGGAGGCCCTTTTTCACAATGCATCCAAACTTCCCAGGGTTGAGATTTTTACACCGCCTCCAGGGGTTATTGGAAAGAATACCTCAGACAGTATTAAATCCGGTATTATCTTCGGCAATGCCGCCCTTGTGGACGGTATGGTGCACAGAATGGCAAAGGAGATAAAGGGATCGCCCCTGGTGCTCGCAACAGGGGGACTGGCTCCTGTGATTGCCGGTGTTTCAGAAACCATTGAACATGTGGACGATTCTCTGACCCTTGAAGGGTTGCGCCTTATTGCTTCGGCTTTGTGATTTTTTATATTTTTCCGGTTTTTTTAAGGCTTTCATTAAAAATCGCGTAAAAGAGTTTATGGGCATCCATTCCGGCCTTAAGGATTTTTTTCAGATTGACAATATCTGTTTCGTTTACAATTAGATTCACACTGGAATGAAATGCAGACATTTTATCCATGGTTCTGTGGGACGGGCTGATCAGCACCAGAAAAACAGTGCGTCTCTGGGCCATGTTCATTTTTTCAAGAAAGGAGAGCAGCGATTTGCTGCCCAGGGCGGGAAAATCAAATCCCTGGTCAATGATGATGAGATCAAACAGATGGTATTTCAGTACAGTCAAAGCGTCAGCAAGGTTTTTAGGCGCCCTGCAGTAAAAATTCATTTTGCCTAAAATAGTTTCCGCCTTTTGTTTTCCCTCACTGCTGCCCATGCATACCAGGGCGGTCTGGTCATTTTTATCCACAAAATCAAAGGGCTTGTCCGATGCATCATAGGTGTCCTTTTCAGGGAGGGGGTGTTCTGCTGCCTTTGGGTCAGCATTAAGATGGATTTTTTTTTTGCACTTGGGGCACAGAAAAGAGGCCTTTCTGTCTTTGGGTATTTTGTTGTCCGGTATGTTGAATTTGGCCTGGCAGCTGGTGCAGGTGATTTCCATGACATTTATTCTCCTTCATATCCATGATCCAGTTCCAGGGAATCAATAGTGGTGGTTTTTTCTCCCCGTTCACTTTTAATGGCGTCAAGCCCCCTTCCCATGATGTCCTTTCTTGAGGCGTAGCCCATGGCTGTTTCTTCGGAAATCAGGCCCTGGGTATAGAGATCAAGGATATAATCGTCAAAAGTCACCATGCCGGAAGCAGTTCCTGTTTTTATAATTTCGTAAAAGGTTTTGCCTTCGGATTCGCCGTGGAGAATGGAATCCTTTACCCTCAGGCTGGATGCCATGAGTTCAAATGCAGCCACCCTTCCGCCGCCGGTTTTGGGCAGAAGCCGCTGGCATACCACCCAGCGGATGGTATCTGCCAGACGGATGCGGATCTGCTGTTCTTCTTCTGTTGTAAACATGCCTATGATGCGGTTGATGGTCTGGCCCGCATCCACGGTATGCAGGGTAGACAGCACCAGATGTCCTGTTTCTGCGGCTGAAAGGCCTATTTCAACGGTCTCCCGGTCCCGCATTTCTCCCACAAGGATGACCTTGGGGGCCTGTCTCAATGCCGCCCTCAGCCCGCTGGCAAATGAGTCAAAATCCTCTCCCAGTTCTCTCTGGTTAAAGGTGGATTGTTTTTGAGTGTGCTGGTATTCTATGGGATCTTCCAGGGTGATGACATGGTAGGATTTTGTATCGTTGATTTTATCAAGCAGGGCGGCCAGGGATGTCGATTTTCCGCTGCCGGTGGCCCCTGTGACAAAAATGATTCCGTTTCTCTCCCCTGCCATTTTATGAAAGGGCCGGGGCAGATTCAGTGAGTCAATCGTAGGGATCGTGGTTTCAAGTTTTCTTAATACAATGGCATAACTGCCTGAACGGGAAAATATGTTGACCCTGAACCGGGCTTTGCTGCCAAGGGAATAGGAAAGATCACAGGAGCCCTCTCTTATGAGGGTTTCTGTGAGTCTTCGATCTTTATTGATCAGATTTAAGGCAAATATCTCTGTCTGAAAGGGGGTAAGTTTCTTAAAATCCGGTTCCATCTGGACAGGTATAAGTTCACCCGAGCTTTCAACCTGCAGCGGCTTTCCCGGTGTCAGGTTGAGATCGGACACATTTGTGTTTGATTCCAGCATTTTCAAGAGGATGTGATCAATTTCATGCTTGTCCATATCACTGTTCCTGTGGGGTTATGCTTCAGTAAAATCTGCCGGCGGTTTTTTGAGAAAGGGTCTGAAAGCCGCTTTGTTGTTTGCTTTGCCGTAGGCTTCATCCGGGCTGATTTTTCCGGATTTGTAAAGCTGCATAATGGCATCATCCAGAAGCTGCATTCCGTATTGTTTTCCTGTCTGGATCATGGACGGAATCTGGTGGGTTTTGGCTTCCCTGACAAGATTTCTTACCGCAGGGGTGGCCACCAGAATTTCAAGGGCCGCGCATCTTCCCTTTTTGTCAATACGTTTGAAAAGGGTCTGGGCAATAATGGCCCGTATTCCGTCGGAAAGGGTGGATCGAATCTGGGGCTGCTGGCCGGCCGGGAACACTTCAATAACCCGGTCCAGGGTTTTGGCTGCACTGGACGTATGAAGGGTTCCAAAAACAAGGTGGCCTGTGGAAGCCGCTTCAATGGCAAGGGAAATGGTTTCAAGATCCCTGAGTTCCCCCACAAGGATAATATCCGGGTCTTCACGCAGCGCCCCCCTTAAGGCGGATGAAAAGGTTTCGGTATGAAGCCCGACTTCCCTGTGGTTGATAATACACCCCTGGCTTTTATGAACAAATTCAATGGGGTCTTCTACGGTAATAATATGATCTTTTCTGACCCGGTTTGCCTGATCAATAATGGCGGCAAGGGTGGTTGATTTTCCGCTTCCTGTTGGTCCTGTTACCAGAACCAGTCCCCTGGGAAGCGTGGCCAGCTTGGAGATAACCGGAGGAAGCCCAAGATCTTCTGCGGTAAGGATTTTAGAAGGGATCTCCCTGAATACAGCAGCAATACCATTTTTTTGCATAAAATAATTTGCCCTGTATCTGGCCAGACCCGGGATTTCATAGCCGAAATCCACATCCCCTGTTTCTTCAAATTGCTTGATTTTTTCTTCGGCTGTGATTTCGTAAAGGATACTTCTCAATTCTTCGTTGGTGAGCACATTGTACTTGATCCGTTCAATATCACCATGCAGACGCAGGGCCGGCGGCTGTCCTGAAACAAGATGAAGATCTGAAGCGCCATGATCGTGCATCAACTTAAAAAAGGCATCTATTTTTGCCATGCAAATTCCTCCAAAGCAAATTGTCAGTCAAGCAAACTATAGATGTCCTTGAATGACCTGATACATAAAGTTAATGCTCGCACGGTTAAGTTCCGCTGAAAGCATGAATAAAATCGGCATCAAGTCATGCTGGGACTACTATAAAATGCTGAGATCACGCCTGCTTGAGAAATCTCAATGTGGCATCTGTTTCATCTGACGCCTTGCTTTCTTCCTTGCTCATTTCAAGCATTTTGGCGTGGGTTTCAATCACAGAGCTGATCTGTACTTCAAGCTGCATGCGCTGTCTTTTTAATTCCGCTATGTCGCTGTGAAGTTGAGAGAGCCTCTGATGTGCCCGGTTGAGAATTCTTTCCGCTTCCACTTCTGCCTCGGCAACTATGCTTTCCGCAGATTTTCTGGCATTTTTCTTCATCTCTTCCAGAACTTTCTGGGAATGGAGAAGGACCCGTTTAAAAGAATTCTCTCTGTTTTTATATCCCTGGTTTTCAAGGTCAAGGCGACGGTTCTGCTCTTGTATGGTTTCTATGGTATGATTGAGTTTTTCAAATTCCCGGGCAACCTCCTCTAGAAAGCTGTCCACTTCCTGTACATCAAACCCCCTGAATCGGGTTGAAAATTCCTTTTGTTTTATAACGGCCTGTGTAATACCCATGTGTCACCTCATCTTTCTGGTTCGGATTCTGCAGCCCATGATGGCTGATTCCTGCCTAGAAGGCAGTACCCCGTGCCATGTCATAAAGGCTTGCCACCAGAAAATTCTGCAGAAAAACGATGACCAGGATGACAATAATGGGTGATATATCGAGACCGCCAAAGTTGACCGGCAAGCGTTTCCTTATCTGGTACAGCACAGGCTCGGTCACATTGTGGATAAATCTGACAATTGAATTATAGGGATCTGGATTCACCCATGATAAAATCGCCCTGGCAATAATGATCCACATGAATATATTTAAGGTATACTCAATCACAATGGCAATGGCACCTAAAAAATTTTCAAAAATTCCCATATCCTGCGTAACTCTCCTTTTCCCCTTAATTTTCTTGAAACAAAGGGCTTTTGTGTTCTTTTTGTTTTTTCTCCAATACCCTGTATCCCCTGAAATATCTTATGAGTGAGCAAAAAAGTCAAGAATTTTGTGGATTTATCCTTGATTCATGATTCAGTCAAAAAAATCTTGACAAAAAAAAACTTTACCATACTAATGGTTAAACCATTCAAATGCAACATTGCCCATGAACAGACATTACCTGCATCATCAGGGAGATTAAATTGCCTGGATCTAAAAACCTTGTTTTTCATAAGGCCAAAAAAAACAGAATTTTTCAGGATGTTGTGGATCTGATCCAGGAGGCGATTTTCAATAACAAGCTCATTCCCGGCGATTTTCTGCCCCCTGAACGAGAGCTGAGAGAAACTTTTAATGTCAGCCGGGGAACATTAAGGGAAGCATTGCGTATTCTGGAGCACAAGGGGCTGATCGAGATCAGGCTGGGAACAGGAGGCGGCTCAGTGGTAAAGCATGCAGGGGTGGAGCAGCTCAATGAGAGCATTGCTATTTTGATCCGCTCAGGAGATCTGTCTGTTCAGATATCGGCGAATTCAGAGAAGGCCTGGAAGGGAGAATTGCCTGGCTGGCTTCCCAAAAAGCGGACAGCAAAGATATTAAAAGGCTTGAACAGCTGATCAATCAAGCATCAAGATTGCAGGAAACTGGGCTGTCTGCATGGGAGGAGTTTCTTGAAATTGATCAGAAAATTCACAAGGAGCTGGCTGTGATTTCAGGAAATTCCCTTTACAGGTATACGGCTCAGGTTATACATGACAATATCAGAAAATACTATGACAAATATCTGGATAAAACACAAAGCCGGATGAATGAAAATTTTCAGGACCTTAAAAACATTATTCAGTCTGTGAAAAGCCGGCTGCCTGAAAAAGCAGCTTTTTTTGCGGAAAATCATGTCAAAAATTTTAACAGACGGATGAGAGAAAAGGAAGCTGTGTTTAAACAAACAGAGGCAAAAAAAAAGACGGTCAATGAACAGGATCATTAGTAAGCAGATGTCCTTTTTCCGGACACTGCATGAATCACGGTAATATGAGATTGAAATCAGAGAATTGATGCTGCCGGGATTTTCAACCCATAATTTTTATTAAAGGAGAATTTTATCATGTACAGGACGTTCAGTATTTTTACAATGTTTCTTTAAAAGGGTGTTGAAATCGACCCTCTATTTTGGCATGTATTGTTAGTTATTTCAGGAAGTTATCTCATAACAATCATTATGGAGGTAACCGACTGATTTTATTCAGAAAAGGCTGATCGATTTCAACACCCTTTTTAAGAGCTCAAGGATTTTCCAGGACTTTCAGGCCCCATTACCTTTGCCGATGACGGGAATAGAATCGGAAGCGCCCATCAGACCTATAAAGTACTGCCCGATGGGTCCTATAAAATAGTTCACCATTAGCGCAGGGTTTATTCTGTAAAGAACACCGCCCCTGGAGGCTGATGGTTTATGACAAGTCATATTGGCTGGTTTTTTATGGCTTGAGGCGTTAAACCGCCGGCTTTCCAGGCTATACGTGCTCGTGCTCGTGCTCGTAAACGTGAGGCGTTAAACCGTCGGCTTTCCAGGCTATACGTGCACGAGCACGAGTTTCCAGGGGGTCTGCCAGGACTGTGCTGGATATCCCTGCTGTGTAAGAAAGGGAATACATCAGCGCAGCATGACCGCTACGAGCACGAGCACGAGCACGAGCACGAGCACGAGCTACGAGCACGAGAGAATAAGAATGGAAAGGGTAGCGTCTTGCCGCTGGCAGCTTACCGCATGTTCTAAAAAAATATAGGGTTATATAAATTATGGATATATTTTTTCAACAGCTTGTAAATGGTCTAACCATTGGAAGTATTTTTGCCCTGGTCGCCCTGGGATACACCATGGTTTACGGCATTATGAAATTGATAAATTTTGCCCATGGTGATCTTGTTGCAATAACGCTTTTGTTGGACTTACCTTGTACGATCAGTTTCTCGGACCAGGAACAAATGCATTTTTATCGGTTATTGTGATCTTCGGCGCAACATGTATCGTTATTTCCTGTGCAGGTGTGATGCTTGAGCGTATTGCCTACCGTCCCCTCAGACGGGCGCCCCGGCTGAGTGCTGTTGTCTCTGCCCTGGGGGCAAGTCTTGTTATCCAGAATGGGATTATGCTGATCTGGGGTCCAAGGATACGTTTTTTCCCTGCAGATATTCTGCCGTCCACCACCTGGAATATAGGGGGGATTTACATCAGTTTTATTCAGGTGGTGATTCTTTTTCTCTCTGTCATTATCATGGCAGGGCTGATTTTTTTATTGATAAAACCCGTGTCGGGGCGGCCATACGAGCCACCTCAATTGATCATGATGCATCACGGCTCATGGGCATCAATGTAGATGGTATCATTACCCTGGTGTTTGTCATCGGCTCTTTTCTCGGCGCCGTAGGGGGGTTGTTTATCGGTCTTTACTACCGTGGCATTAATTTTGATATGGGCTGGAACTATGGACTCTACGCCTTTGTTGCCGCTATTATCGGCGGTATCGGTAATATCCCCGGTGCCATGGTGGGCGGAATACTGCTTGGCGTATTCAAGGCCCTGATTGCCGGATATATCTCAAGTACCTGGGCAGATGCCTTTACCTTTATCCTTTTAATCGGCATCGGGGCTTATACAGCTGCAATTTTCAACAATACCTTTGGACTGCCTATTCTTTACTCCATCCCCTTTGCCATTCTGATTCCGGCATTTTTCGGCATTATACTGGCCGGCCCCATCATCCATCTGCGGGGGGATTATCTGCTGGTGTCCACCATCGGATGGCAGGGGACAAAGGACATCACCCCCCGGGATATCACCGGACTGCCCCCCCCCATAAGGTCGCTGCCCTGGGTATTGTCAGAACCTTTCAGACCATACGGCTCTTTTCTGACATGAGTGTGGCGGAAAATGTTATGTCCGGCAGACATTTCCGGGGAAAACAGAAATGGTGGCATGGGATTTCCCTTGAGGTGTCCAAAGGGGAGATCGTGACCATACTGGGGGCCAACGGGGCAGGCAAGACCACAACACTGAGAACCATATCCAGGCTTCACGATGCAAAATCCGGGTCCATTTATTTCAAGGGTCAGGATATCACACGGATTCCGCCCCACAAAGTTGTTTCCCTGGGGATTGCCCAGTCACCGGAAGGGCGGCGGATTTTCGGTATTCTGACAGTCGAGGAAACCCTTGTTCTGGGCAGTTACTCCAGAAAAAGACCCGATGGAAAGGTGCTGGCCTGGGTCTATGACCTTCTGCCCCGGTTGAAAGAGAGACGAAAACAGCTGGCAGGCACCCTGTCCGGCGGCGAGCAGCAGATGCTTGCCATTGGCCGGGCGTTGATGGCAAACCCTGAAATGCTGCTGCTGGATGAGCACAGCCTGGGTCTTGCCCCCATCCTGGTTAAAGCTATTTTTAAAACGATTAAGGAAATCAGCCAGAGCGGGGTAACCGTGCTTCTGGTGGAACAGAATGCAAAGGCGGCTTTAAAACTGGCCAACCGGGCCTATGTTCTTGAAGTCGGAAAAATCGTTTTAAGCGGAAATGCCGGTGACATCCTTGCCTCTGAAAAAATCCAGGAAGCGTATCTTGGCAAAAAAAAGGAAGCGGACAATTCTTAACTCCTTTATACTCGATCATCAAGTTTTTTGAATACCGCTGCCCCCAGCGGTTGCCTGGCAGGGAAAAAGTCTTATCTCCTTAGGTTCTCAATGTTCCTGACTGGCAACCGCTGAGGGCTCTTAATCGGCCCTTCCATAAAAACTTGATAACCGAGTTATAGAATCAAATGACAACCATTATGCCTGAGGAAATATAATGATAAACAAAAGAATAACCCGGCATCCTGTTCTGGAAGTTGAACAAAGAAAAGAGGTTTCCTTTTCATGGAATGGACAGACATTGACTGGAAAAGAAGGAGAGATGATTTCGTCTGCCCTGTTTGCCAACGGCATTCAGATTTTTGGGCATCATCAGAAAGACAACGCTCCCCAGGGGATGTTCTGCGCCAATGGCCAGTGTTCCCAATGCCTTGTGATTGCCGACGGGCTTCCTGTAAAGTCCTGTATGACCCCGTTAAAAGAAGGGATGACGGTGGAAAGCGTTGAAGGTCTGCCCGGTGTGCCTGAAGCAGATGAAGTGGAACAATCAAGTGATGTGGAAGAAAAAAAGGTTGATGTGCTGATTATCGGTGCCGGGCCGGCCGGCCTGTCTGCCGCCCTGGAACTGGGAAAGGCCGGCATAGAAACGCTGCTCATTGACGACAAGGACAAAGCCGGCGGAAAACTGGTGCTCCAGACCCATAAATTTTTCGGGTCTGTGGAAGATTCCCATGCCGGTACCCGGGGATTTACCATCGGGCAGATCCTGGATCATGATCTCAAGGCCTTTGACTGTGTGGAGACCTGGCTGAACACCACGGCTGTGGGGGTGTTTTCTGATAAAATTGTGGGGGTGGTCAAAGACGGTGTTTATATTAAAATCATGCCGAAAAAATTACTGGTGGCCACAGGCGCCAGGGAAAAAATGCTTCCCTTTCCCGGTAATACTCTGCCCGGGGTTTACGGTGCCGGTGCGTTTCAGACCCTGGTGAACAGAGACCTTGTCAAAGCCTCGGAAAAGGTGCTTATTGTAGGGGGCGGTAATGTGGGGATCATTGCCGGTTACCATGCCATTCAGGCAGGCATTGAGGTGGTTGCCGTGATCGAGGGGATGGCCGAGATCGGTGGATACAAAGTCCACGGTGACAAACTGAAACGCCTTGGGGTCCCGATTTTTACAAGCCATACCGTGCTCTCGGCCAATGGAACAGACCAGGTTGAATCCGTAACCATAGCTGAGCTTGACAACTCCTGGAAATCAGTGCCGGGTACGGAAAAAACCTTTGAAGTGGATACCCTGCTCATTGCCGTAGGGCTTTCCGAGGTCAATGAATTTTACCACAAGGCAAAACAATGGGGCATGGATGTCTATTGCGCCGGAGATGCAAGGGAAATTGCCGAAGCATCCGCCGCCATATTTGCCGGAAAAATCGAAGGGCTTAAAATTGCAAAATCCCTTGGCAGATTCCAGGGAGACATTCCTGCCGCCCTGGCAGAAAAAGCAGCCGTTCTGAAATCAAAACCCGGAAAGCCGGTTCAAAAAGATCCTCCGGTGGAAGAAGACGGTGTGATGCCGATATTTCACTGTTTTCAGGAAATCCCCTGTAACCCATGCACCTCTGTTTGTGAAGAACATATTATCAGAATCGAGAATGATGCCATTACCGGTCTTCCCTATGCAGAGGATGTGAGCCGATGCAAGGGATGCATGAATTGTGTGGCCATCTGTCCCGGACTGGCCGTCAGCCTGGTGGATTACAGGAAAAACAATGATTTTCCAACGGTTACCCTGCCCTATGAAATCTGGCGGGACAGGGTTGAAAAGGGTAGAGAAATCGTTTTAACCGATATTGACGGCAATATTATTCCTTCATCATTTCCAGGTGGCCGGCATAAGGTAAAACGCGTGATTGCCAATAAAAAGAAATTTCCAGGCACCCTTCTGGTGCAGGTGGAAGTGGCAAAAGCAGATGCCAAAAAAGTGATCGGTATCAGAATCCAGGAAAAAAGTGCGCCTCCCATTAAGCTCCCTGATACAACGGTGCTGCCGGATGAAGCAGTGATTTGCCGGTGTGAAAGGGTTACCCTGGGTGAAATCCGGTCTGCCATCAGAGACGGGGTCAGGGATTTAAATCAGCTCAAAGCCATCAACCGTGCAGGCATGGGCGCCTGCGGCTCAAAAACGTGCAGGTCAATGTTCTGGAAAATATTCAGGGACGAGGGCATTGATTTAAAAGAGGTGACCGACCGGGTGGACCGGCCCCTTTTTGTGGAAGTGCCCCTGGGGACATTTGCCGGCATAAAAAAAGAGGACGGCAATGGGTAGAATGAATCTTTTTAATACAGAAATATTCTGCGGGGAAAAAAAGCAAGGAGAGTTTGATGAAAACATATGATATCATCCTCATTGGTGCTGGTTCTATAGGTGTTCCCGCTGCCATGGCACTGGGCGAGAGGGGGGTGAAAACAGCGGTTATAGATAAAAAGCCCTCTCCCGGACAGGGGGAGAACAAACATGCCATCGGCGGCATTAGGGCGACCCATTCCGATCCTGGAAAAATTCTTGCGGGAATAAAATCCCTGGAGGTTTTTTCCACATGGCAGGAAAAACATGGAGATGACATTGAATGGCTGAAAGGCGGGTATCTTTTTCCTGTGTACCGGGAAAAGGAAGAACGCCTGTTAAAAGGGTTTCTTCCCATCCAGAAAAAGTACGGCCTGAATATTGATTATATTTCTCCTGAACAGGTATGCCGTACTGCACCGGGCATAAACACAGACCACCTCATGGGCGGCACCTTTTCCCCGGATGACGGGTCTGCATCTCCCCTGATTTCCACCAATGCCTTTTACAGAAAGGCTCGTGGAACTGGTCATGTGGATTTTTATTTTAAGGAAAAGGTTGGAACGATACATCTGAAAAACAACAGGATAACAGGTCTTGATACGGATAAGAATACCTGTTCTGCGCCTTTGATAATTGATGCTGCAGGCGGCTATTCAAGGGATTTAGGAAAACTTGTCGGTATTGATATTCCGGTGATTCCTGATTCCCATGAAGGCGGCATAACAGAGCCGGTAAAGCCTTTTTTCAAGGCCATGGTTGTGGATTTACGGGAAGCATCGGGATCAAAGAACTATTATTTTTATCAGAACCGGCATGGGCAGATTGTGTTCTGCATTACCCCTGATCCTCCCATTGTTGGAACCGATAAAAGGGAAACCTCAATTTTTCTTCCCCAGGTCAGCAGAAGAATGGTTGATCTCATGCCCCGCCTTAAAAATATAAGGGTCCGCCGCGTGTGGCGGGGGCTGTATCCCATGACACCGGATGGGTCTCCCCTGGTGGGAGAAAACCGGGAAGTAAAAGGGCTTATCCATGCCACAGGCATGTGCGGCCAGGGATATATGCTCGGGCCAGGTATTGGAGAGACAATTGCAAGACTTGTCACCGATACCCTGACAGAGGACGATGGTATTGTTCTGGATGAATTCTCTCTATACCGTGAATTCGGAGGTGAAGAAGCGTTGAAATAGCTGTGAAGGGCGGGTAAAAAAAATTGCCGGGCTCTGCTGTCAGAAGACAGGTGCCGGTAAAAGGATAAAGCCATGGGCTTTCGCATACAACAAAGCATGAAAGATCAGGTTTACACAAGGAGTTAATTATGACTGAGTTTAAAATAAAGGAGATTAAGTCTCTTTCCTATGATCCTCCCGGGATCAGCAGAGGATACACAGATAAGTCTCTGCACGTCAATGTGTCTGATGCCGATATTTCAATTAAGGATATCGGAGAAGATGTAAAAGAAAAATTTATCGGCGGCAAGGGATATGATCTCTGGTTGCTCTGGAATGCAGTAAAAGATTATACAAAATGGAATGACCCTGAAAATGCCATCTGTATTTCATCAGGACCTCTTGGCGGTACCCCGGGGTATCCAGGAGCGGGGAAAAGTATTGTTACTACCATTTCACCCCTTACCAATGCCCCCATGGATTCAAACGTAGGCGGGTATTTTGGTCCCTATAAAAAATTTTCAGGGTTTGACGTTATTGAAATTACAGGCAAGGCATCAAAGGAAACCATTGTTCTCATTGACGGCATTGAAAATAAGATTAGTATATTTGAATCCTCAAATCTGCCGGAAGACGCCTATGCCCTTTCTGATACCTTAACCGGGCATTTCGGCAATGGAAAGCCCAATAATATTTCAGTGGTATGTACCGGCCCGGGGGCAAGACATTCCTTGATGGGGTGCCTTAATTTTTCCTGGTATGATGCGGGAAGAAAACGGGTGAGATACAAACAGGCAGGAAGGGGCGGCATAGGAACGGTGTTTGCCGACAAGGGTGTAAAAGCGGTTGTGGCCAGATGGGGGTCTGTTTCCCTGGCAACAAACCAGCCGGCTGACAAGGAAGCCCTTAAAAAGGTGATAAAGTATCATACCAAAAGCATTACAAGCCTTGATCCCAAACAGAACCGCATGGCCCTTGTGGGCACCACCCATATTGTGCCCATAATGAATGCCCATGACTGCCTGCCGGTGAATAATTTTCAGTTTGGCAGTCATCCTGAAGGGAATAATATAGGGGAAGAAACCTTTGAGCATATTTTTGACAAGGGGTTTGACGGCTGCTGGAAGGGGTGTTCGGTTGCCTGTGCCCATGGTGTAAAGGACTTTGTCCCGTTTACCGGTCCCTATCAGGGAAAAAGAGTGTTTGTGGACGGGCCTGAATATGAAACCATTGCTGGATGCGGGTCAAGTCTTGGTATCTTTGATGCCTTTATCATAGTTGAGATCAATTTTTATTGTGATGCCTACGGCCTTGATACGATTTCCGTTGGTACTTCCATTGCCTTTGCTATGGAGTGCTTTGAAAAAGGGCTTATTACAATAGAGCATACCAATGGCATGGAACTGAATTTCGGCAGCCGCATCAATGCGCTGGAATTGATTCATCAGATGGCCCAGGGCAAGGGATTTGGTGCCATTGTGGGCAAAGGCATCCGGCAGATGAAGGATATTTTTGCCAGGGATTTTGGTGCTGATGCTGCAGTGATGCAGGATATTGGTATGGAGTCCAAGGGGTTGGAATTTTCAGAGTATATTACAAAGGAATCCCTGGCCCAGCAGGGCGGATACGGTCTTGCCCTGAAAGGTCCCCAGCATGATGAAGCCTGGCTTATCTTTCTCGATATGGTGCATAATTTTATGCCCACCTTTGAAAACAAGGCCGAGTCCCTGCACTGGTTTCCCATGTTCAGAACCTGGTTTGGTCTCTGCGGGCTGTGCAAACTGCCGTGGAATGATATTGTACCCGAGGACAACAAGGATAACCCTGAACCGGCCAAGGTGGTCAAGCACTGGGGATGGTATGCGGATTTTTTTTCTGCAGTGACCGGAAGAAAAACAGATAAAGACGGACTCATTGCCATGAGTGAGGTGGTTTACAATTTTCAGCGGATTTTTAACCTGAAGATGGGATATGGGACACGGGAGCATGACAGTATCCCCTACCGTGCTGTAGGACCTGTTACAGAAGTGGAGTATGAGTCCCGCAGGGAAAGGTATGACAAGGAACTGGCTGAAAAGTACAATGTGGATATTTCATCCATGGATACCGCAGAAAAGATGGCTGAATTAAGAAAACATCGGGAAGACCAGTATGAGAAGCTAAAGGATGCGGTTTACATGCGCCGGGGATGGACCAGCAATGGTATCCCCACAGTGGAAACCGTAAAAAGACTTGGCATTGACTTTCCTGAAGTAATGGACCTGCTTGCGGCCAACGGCGTTGACTAGACCGTTACCCATCAGCACAGATCAGGCTTGATATTACTCGATTATCAAGTTTTTGTACAAGGACCGGTTAAGAGCCCCCAGCGGCTGCCTGTCAGGAACATTGAGAACCAAAGGAGATCAGACTTTTTCCCTGCCAGGCGTTAAAAAAATCAAGCTGTTTGAGGACAGCAGGCCGCAGTGCCGCCGATTTTTAGCCTGGCAGGGAAAAAGTCCTCCGTCGTTCTCGTTCCTGACAGGCAGCCGCTGGGGGCGGCGCTATTCAAAAAACTTGATGATCGAGTTACAGGCAACCGCTGGGGGCGGTGCTATTCAAAAATCTGATTGATTTCTGTTTCTTCCTGCCAGCCGGACCACCACCTTTCCTGCGATGAAAAGAGAAAGTGCTGCCAGTGTACAGGGAAACCATAAATAATCCAGATACATGGGACAGGCTGCAGCAACCTTTATACCGGCCGCTGCAAACAAAAAAATCCCTGATGCTGCTATAATAAGAATGACACATACAGCATCCGCATCATACCAGGGGGTAAGCTCCCGTTTAAAAAGCGTGGTCTGCTTGAGTTTCATTTTCCCGCCTTTGGCAGCATTTTTCTAATGTCCTGCATTTATTGATAAACCACAATATATAGGTTTCTATTTTAAATATTGTCAATATATTGTTGACAAGGGTCAAAAAATTGATTACTTATAGGCATATCCAGGCAGGACATGGGGCAGTTTGATCCTGCCTGGAACAGTCTTTTCCTCCAGGATCAGGACCCCCCTATCCGATTTTCCAGAAACAGGACATATAAGCCTGATCATCGCGATACACTTTTTTTTATATGAAAGCCATCAGTACTCAGCGAACAGCTTTCATGCTTTGTTGTGCCTGTTGTCAAGGCATGATTGTTTATATGAAACTACTACATACGGATATGAAAAACAAGAGGTGGATGAATGTTTGAAAAAATAAGAAAAAGAGATGGAAGAGTTGCGGAATTTGATTCTTCCAAAATCAGCGATGCGATTTTAAAAGCGGGCAGAGAAACCGGGGAATTTAATAAAAGGGAAGCCAAACGGCTGACCTTGAAGGTGATTACCCTGGCCAAGGATCTCAGCCTGGGGTCATGTCCGGAAGTTGAAGAAATTCAAGATATTGTAGAACGGGTTCTGCTGGATTCCCCCTATTATAAGACAGCCAAGGCGTATATTATTTACCGGGAACAGCACAATCAGATCCGCAGGATCACAATCCAGGAAAATGTGGATCTTATGGACAGCTATATCCAGAAACTGGACTGGAAGGTGAAGGAAAATAGCAATATGAGCTATTCCCTTCAGGGACTGAACAATTTTATCTCATCAGATATTACTGCGGAATACTGGCTCAACCGAATCTATCCGCCAAAGATCAGGGATGCCCACAACAGCGGGGATATTCATATTCATGATTTAAGCCTTCTTTCTGTATACTGTGTGGGCTGGGATCTTCAGGATCTGCTGATGGAAGGGTTCAAGGGGGTGGCCGGAAAGGTGGAGAGTGCACCGCCAAAGCATTTCAGAACCGCCCTGGGGCAGCTGGTCAACTTTTTTTATACCCTCCAGGGGGAGGCGGCCGGTGCCCAGGCCATATCCAATTTTGATACCCTGCTGGCCCCGTTTGTAAAAGAGGACAGGCTTGGATATAAAGAGGTGAAACAGGCCGTCCAGGAATTTGTATTTAATATCAATATTCCCACGCGTGTGGGATTTCAGACCCCTTTTACCAATATCACCATGGATTTGAATGTGCCCTCTACACTGAAGGACTCTCCCGTGATCATAGGGGGGACATACAGGGAAAACACCTATGGTGAATTTCAGGAGGAGATGGATATTATCAACGGGGCCTTTGCTGAAATAATGATGGAGGGAGATGCCAAGGGGCGGGTGTTTACCTTTCCCATCCCCACCTATAATATCACCCGGGATTTTAACTGGGATAATCTCAACCTTGAAAATATATGGAAGATGACGGGGAAATACGGTATCCCCTATTTTTCAAATTTTGTAAACTCAGATATGTCCCCGGATGATGCCAGATCCATGTGCTGCCGGCTGCGGCTGGACAACAGAGAACTGCGCAAAAGGGGCGGCGGCCTTTTCGGGGCAAATCCCCTGACCGGGTCCATTGGGGTGGTAACCCTGAACCTGCCGAGAATCGGCTATCTGGCACAAAACCAGACGGATTTTCTGTCACGGCTGGATGCCATGATAGAAACAGCAGGTGAATCCCTTTCAATAAAGAGAAAGGTGCTGGAACAGTTTACAGAACGCAATCTCTATCCCTATTCCAAATTTTATTTACGGAAAATCAAGGAGAGTTCAGGATATTACTGGAAAAACCATTTTTCAACCATCGGCATCCTCGGGATGAACGAGGCCTGCCTCAATTTTTTAAACAAGGGCATTGTATCAGAAGAGGGGCAGGCGTTTTCCATAATGGTCATGGACCATATACGCGCAAGAATAGAAGCCCTGCAGACAGAAAAAAATGAGATATTCAATCTTGAAGCCACGCCTGCAGAAGGGACAACCTACAGGTTTGCCATAAAAGACAAGGAAAGATTCCCGGATATTGTCTGTGCCGATGAAAAGGAATACAGACAGGGCAATGACCCCTTTTATACCAATTCCACCCAGCTGCCTGTAAACTATACCGATGACCTGTTTGAAGCCCTGGAACTTCAGGACAGCCTTCAGACAAAATACACCGGGGGTACAGTGCTTCATCTTTTTCTGGGAGAAGAGGTCTCTGACATTGAAATGGTTAAGCGTCTTGTTAAAAAGGTGTCCAATAATTTTAAACTCCCCTATTTTACATTGACCCCGACATTCAGCATATGCCCGGTCCACGGCTATATTTCAGGGGAAACCCGGACCTGCCCCAAATGCGGTGCAGATACTGAAATTTTTTCCCGGGTGGTGGGTTATCTCAGACCTGTGCAGCAGTGGAATAACGGGAAACAGACAGAGTTTGACATGAGAAAAACCTTTCAGACCGCATGCTGATTAATTTTTAACCATTTTATCACTCGGTTATCAAGTTTTTATGGAAGGGCCGATTAAGAGCCCTCCGTCGTTCTCGTTCCTGACAGGCAACCGCTGAGGGCGGCGGTATTCCAAAAACTTGATGATCGAGTATCAAGGATATTCATGTGATGAAAATAGGCGGGTTTCAAAAAAATTCACTAATCGATTTTCCAGAAAAAATAGCCTGTGTGGTGTTTACATCAGGGTGTAATTTTTTTTGCCCATACTGCCACAATCCCGGTATTGCAGGAAAGGAAAGTGAAGCAAACCAGGCTGTCATGGAAGAAAAAGAGCTTTTTTCCTTTCTTGAAAAGCGTAAGAAATTTCTGGAAGGCGTTGTCATTACCGGCGGAGAACCAACCCTTCAAAAGGATCTTGAATTGTTCTGCACCCGGATCAGATCAATGGGATATCAGATCAAGCTGGATACCAACGGCAGCCGGCCAGAGGTGCTGAACACCCTGTACAGAAAAAAACTTGTGGATTTTACGGCAATGGATGTCAAAACAAATATTGAAAACTATTACATGGCAGCTGGCAGACAGTTTAATACTGACAGAATTATGTCAAGTATATCGCTTATCATGAACAATTCTCCGTTTTATGAATTCAGGACCACCTGTGTAAAACCTTTTATTGATAAGAAAATTATCTGTGATATTGGAGAGATGATCTGCAATGCCGCCCATTATGTACTCCAGCCGTGTTCAAACAATGTGGCAGTGATGTCGCCGGAATTTTTTGAACACAAAGACCGGTTTTTTTCAGACAGTGAAATTGAAGCTTTTGCAGTCCAGGCAAAACAATATGTACAGAAATGTTCAGTCAGGTAAACTTAAAACCCCATTTTATCAGGAATACCCAATGGACACGTCCCTTGTAAAGGCGGAAATTGACTTAAATGCCCTGGAACAGAATATAAGGGAATTACGGAAAATTACAGCGGCAAATGCACGTTTCATGGCTGTAGTAAAGGCAGATGCCTACGGCCACGGTGTTTTAAAGGTGGCACAAAAAGCCCTTGAAAGCGGGGCAGACTGCCTTGGCGTGGCACGGCTCCATGAGGCAGAGGGTTTAAGGCGGGCCGGAATAGATGCGCCCATACTGATTTTCGGCTTTATCTTTCCTGAACACTGCACCCTTCTTTCTGATCTGGATGTGACAGCCACTGTTTACAATCGTGAATCTGCCCAGTTACTGGATGCCCAGGCCCGGAAAAAAGGGGTGAAGCTGAGGGTCCATTTAAAGATTGATACCGGCATGGGAAGGGTGGGCATGGTTGTACCACCAGGGTCTGGTTCGTTTTATTCCCTGGATGCCTCGATCCGGGATGTAAAAACAATTTTAAAGCTCAACGCCGTTGAACTTGAGGGGATGTATACGCATTTTGCCAAAGCTGATGATACTGACAGGACCTATACCCTGTCCCAGATTGATATTTTTTCATCTTTTATCCGGGAATTGAAAAAAGAAAATATCCATATTCCACTCTGCCATGCAGCAAACAGTGCTGCCATTATGAATTTCCCCGAATCTCACTTTGACATGGTCAGAGCCGGCATTTCCATTTACGGATTTTTTCCGGCAGGGGAGATGAGCTGCCCGGCCGTCTCTCTCAAACCTGCAATGGCGCTTAAAACCATTGTCACTTTTACAAAAAAGGTGCCAAAAGGATTCAAGGTAAGCTATGGGAGCACCTATGAGGCTGAAAAAGAAACCATTATTGCCTCAACGCCCATTGGATATGCCGACGGCTATTCAAGGCTTCTTTCCTCAAGGGGACATATGCTTGTAAAGGGAGAAAAGGCCCCCATAGCAGGACGGGTATGTATGGATCAGACCCTGATTGACGTGGGGCACATACCCGGGGTAAGGCCCGGAGATGAGGTGGTTGTCATGGGCCGGCAGGGAAACCAGGAGATTACTGCCGATGATATTGCCCAACAGACCGGCACAATCAATTACGAGATTGTTTCAGGGCTCACCTCAAGGGTGCAGCGGGTTTATTCCGGTTCACCGGGATTCTGAGGATAAACCATATCCCCTGCTGTGGAAAGATCATACCCTCCCAGCTGGTCCGCGCTTTCTCTGATCGTTTTTTCCCTGAGCAGCCCCAGAAACAGATGAATGCCCTGGTCAAAGAATCTGTCCTTGGAAATGAGCAGATCAAACCGTTCCTTGCACACAGGGACAAAATCCAGTCCCAGGGCCCCCGCCACGGGTTTTATGCCAAGCCCGGCATCTGCTCTGCCGTTGAGTACGGCAAGCCCCACATCCATGTGTTTTGCTGCAGTGGTATTAAATCCCTTGATATTCTCACCTGAAATGCCGGCTTTTTTTAATTCCTTTTCCAGAAGCTGCCTGGTGCCTGTCCCCGGCCCTCGATTGATGATGTTTACCCCGGGGATGCCGAAATCAGCAATGGAGTTGATTTTTTTGGGATTTCCCTTTTTTACCAGAATGCCCTGTTCCCTCATGCAGAAATTAACAACAGCAGGGGTTTTTTCCATTTTAAGAAAAGGGAAATTATACTCGTCCCTGTCTTCCGCTACCAGATGGCTTGATGCAATGTGGCAAAGGCCCCGTCTCAATGCCTGAAGCCCTCCCATGCTGCCGGTAAATCCGAACATGGCCAGGTGATCCTTGAATTTAGCATTGAAAATTGAAATCATCCTGTCCAGGAGCAGATCATTGCTGCCGGCAATAAGGATCAGACCGTGGTAGGGCGGCAGGGTGTTTACAGGTTCAGGATAGTTGACTGTCCCGGCTTCTATCCACTGCATGACCAGCTCCATGGGGAAGATCCATTTTCCTGTCACTTTTGTGGCCGGGAGATTTTTTTCTGAAATCAGGGTATACACCATTTTTTCATTAATATTGAGAAATTCTGCCACCTGTTTTGTTGTTAATAGATCTTTATTCATCAGCCAGATTCCTTATTTTAAAAGCTTTTACTCGATGATCAGGTTTTTTTGTTTTTTTGGAAAACGGGGTCAGCTGGCGTTATCTATTGCAGCCGTTGTTAATCCGGGACGACACAGAGAATGCCACTAAATCAACCCTGACCCTTCACTGGTAGGGATCACCTGAGCTTTTTTGAAATTTTTGTTAACACCTGATCCGGGGTAAGCCCGTTGCAGGCAATGGTTATATCTGCGTACTGCTCATACAGGGGAACCCGTTCAAGATAAAGACTGTCAATGTTCTGGCCGGGGCCCCGTATTACACTTCTGGAATCCAGAGCGGACAACCTTTTTTTCAGCGGCTCAAGATCTGTTTCAAGGTAAATGATTCTGCCGTTTTCACCCAGATGGGCCATTGCTTTTCTGCTGTAGACAACACTGCCCCCTGTGGCAATCACCTTGTTTGTGCAATTTCAGAACTCCTGACCTCAGCTAATTTTGAATGCATAATCATTTTCTATATATAGTATTTTTTTTTTAAAACAAAGACAATAAGCACAATATATGGTATTTGTCTGGTTTTTTTATGCATTTAAAATTACGATCCTAAATTTGAATATTTTCAGTTAAAACAATATATTAGGTTTGTGGTGTCAGGAGCTCTGAATTTATGGAAAGGCAGTATTTTTCTTCTGTTTCCAAAAATTCTGTTACCCCTGTTTTATCGATGATGCGCGACAGGGTGGTGCCTTCACTGGTTTGAATGATAATGTCTGTATCCAGAAAATCAAATCCGATTTTTTTGGCCAGTAAAATACCAATGGTGCTTTTGCCCACTGCCGGCATGCCGATTAATACGATATTGGTCTTGTTGCTCCACATTTAGCCGTCCTGATGTATATGGTCTGTTCATATAAAAAAAATTATTGAGTCAGATCTTACCATTAATCGTTGAAATCTGGAAAGTGAAAAAGCAAAAACAAAATTGTGTCCTTGACATTATTTGTTCTACCAACTATTTATAAAACGGACGAAGTTAAACGAATTTTAAAAAAAATGACAGTTCATACAAGTCAACAACCCCTGAGCTAAAGACTCAGGGGCTTGCAAGGCAACTTGTAAGCCCGGTTGATTAGCCTAAGCTACAGAAAAATTGGTGGCTGCGTTACATTGGAATATATAGTCATCCCAAGGTA
>JAYEJJ010000003.1:0-7139 GCA_034660495.1 Thermodesulfobacteriota bacterium
TTGGAGTGATGGATATTTTTGTTGCTCAATCGGAAATGCTTCCATTGATGCCGTAAGGAAATATATTGAATCTCAGGGTTAGCGAGTCCGGCAATTCATCCCCTGAGCTAAAGACTCAGGGGTTTTTTTGCCGGTTTTCTATAAAAAAAGAACAACAGAATAACTGACAAGAAAAAAGCACAAAGATTTATCTCTTTCACAGAAAAAAGGATTAAGAACCGGTAAAAATCCTGTGCAGCCGGTATGTCATTGATGATGCTGGTACTTCCACCGGACTGGGCCGACGGGATACCGGTCACCCAGAGGTTCAAACGGGCCATGGCCGAATTAATCAGGGGCTGGCGGGGATCACTGTAGCAAAGATCCCCGCTGATGCCCATAACATCGGGAATCCCGCCGTGGACACAGCACACGCCGGGATTAACGGTCTCGGCCAGAATCATCATAAACAGGACCTGGGCAAGGCTAAAAATATACCAAACAGACCCTCATGGCAACAGCAAATATTTTATTTATCCGGCAATTCTGAATATTTGGACGTTGTGGCCCTTTGTGTCTTTGAGGCGTTGTGCGAGAATAAAATTAGAATTGCTGTTATTTATCATTATATCTGGCTCAGATATAAGATCAGGATCAGAAAGTGTACCCAATGGTGAAATGCAGCCGCCCGGGGCTTTCTTCTGATTCAGGATTGAGCTTATGACCGTAGAGCAGTCCCACAGGTCCCAGGGGCGTTTTGTACCGCAGCCCGAGCCCGGCTGATGATCTAAAGGCTTTTGATTCGGGATCGGACAGGGTATGGCCGATCCTGCCTGTATCCACAAAAATGGTCATTTCAAAGCCCGCGGGCATATCAATTCTGGATTCCAGGCTGGCACAGACTGAGGTAAGTCCGCCCAGGGGATCATGGGCTGCATCATAGGTCAGCATATTTTCCTTGAACCCCCTGACGTCGGAAATTCCGCCCAGGAAAAACAGCTGATCTTCAGCAACAGACCCTGAAGAGCCCAGTGGCTGAATATGGCCGATTCGGGTGAGAACAGCAAAGGTGATTGTCGCAAAAGGAGAAAAAAACTGTCGCATATCCAGACGGTACTTTAAAAACCGGTCAAGGTCATTTTCAAAACCAGAATACAGGTCAATGGAGGCAGATGAAAAAAATCCGTTTCCGGGGTGGACCACAGAATCCCTGTTGTCATAGATCAGGCTGGTTGAAGTGATCAGCAGATTTCTGGCTTTAAATTCCCTGTCATCGAACCAGGATGTGTATGGGTCAAATCCGTTCCCGCAGCGCTCCCGGTTTTCATATTTGAAATTCAAGCCGGCTTTAAAGCGGTCAAATATGGATTTTGAAAACCCGACAGAGGCCCCCCAGGATTTTACACCAAAGTCCTGATTCAGGGCCTCTTCTTTTTCTGCAAACAAAGTGGATTTCAACAGCACATCCCGGTCCAGGAAAAAGGGATTCTGTATCCCTGTTTCTGTGCGAAATCCAATCCGGCTGATTTCTCCAAAGGCCCAGGCATCAATGTTTCTTCCCATAAAATTGCAATCCCCTGCCTCTGCCTTGACATACAAAAGCCGTTCCGTGTCATACCCGGCTGCAGCCTCGACATAATAGGGTTTTTTTTCTTTAACATCCACCACCAGGTCAATTTTTGAGACCTTATCCGTTAAGGCAGGCCCATTAATTTTATCCTTTACCCCGGGTACATTTATTTTTTCTATTAACCCGGGCGCCTTTATGACAGCTGAATCAACAGCCCTTATGGCACGAATTCTTTTTTCAGCAGCCAGAATTTCCCTAAGGGAAAACACATCATCGGATTTTATGTTCAATTGTTTGTCAATGATGGCCTGCTTTAATCTAAAATTTCCTGAACAGCTTATGTTCCCAACCCGTGTAAACGGACCGGGATTTACATCCCAGAAAATCCGGGCCCGGGTTTCAGCGGTATCCAGTTCATAACGGCCGTCCACCTTGACATGGGGATATCCCATTTCAGAAATAAAAACAGCAATGGCATTGGCATCGCTTTTGACCATGTGGGGCCTGAAAGGGGCTTCCGGTGTCAATGTCACCTGTGCCAGGGCTTTTTCTGCACTGACCAGACCGGAGATGCCTGTAACAGCGTTGGAGGAAACAAGGGTCTGCCTTCCTTCATGAATTGACAGATCAACATACACCCTGTCCACAGGATATGGTGAGGCTGTTTCTGCTGAATCCGGCTCTATCCGGGTACGTGTTGTAACTTTTGCGTTGAGATATCCCTGGCTCAAATAAACCAGCTCAATGGCGCTGACATCCTGTTCAAGGATGGAGGGGGTGAACCCCTTATCCCCTAAAAAGGATTTTTCCCGGGTCAGCATGGCCTCTTTTATTTTCCCGGTTTCCAGATTTTCATTACCCGTGATGTCAAGGCCGGCAACCACCATCCGCCTGCCCTCTTTTATGGTGTAAACCACCTCACAGAGGATTTGCCCGTCTTTTTTGACCTGATCTTTTTTAAACGCCACGCTTACCTGGTTAAATCCTGATCTTTTATATTGTTTTTTTATATCTGCCCGGCCCTTTCGCAGAAACACATCATTGGAATTGCCCCTTTCAAAAATTTTGATGGCTTTTTTAAGGGTGCCGGAAGAAAAAAAGGTGTTCCCTTTAAAGTCAAGGCTGTATTTAAGCCCTTCTTTGATATTGATCCGCAGTATTTTGTATTTTTTTCTGCTCAGACCCGGAAAACCGGATTCTCTGGTGATTATCTCCGATGTCACAGATACATCGGCAAACTCTTTATTTCTGTAAAAGGCAACAAAATTCTTAATATCCCTTTTCAGCCATTTTTCATTGACATCTATGTCATTCCAGGAAAAAACAGAGCCCCCCCAGAGCTTCATTCTCAATTTCAGACGCAGATCTGAAAAAAAAGTATTGCCTTTGATTTCAATGGATTTAACACAGATATCTGCAGTTGGGTCTGTTTTATCCGCTGCTGAAGAAATAACAGGAACAAAGGACATTATCCCTGTCAGAAAAATTAAACACCAAATTGCCGCCCGTTTTACCTTGTACCCCATAGTGTATCCTGATTTCCTGTTTCACGGTCCAGCCCGTGTATCACCTGAACTCGAGCCGGTAGCGCAGCTCTCCTCCCAGCCGGCCCTCGGTATCCTGAAACCCTGATATTGAAAAATCATCCATAAACCGGTATTCAGCTTTGGTCTTCTGGATCAAATCCCCGTCTTGTGTTTCTGTGATATACTTCAGGGTCAGATGCTCGGTTAAATCCTTGCCCACAACCATATTCACGTCCCCCAGAGCGGAATCCCCGCCGTTTTCATCCACGCCAAGCTCAAACACGTCAAGACCTGCTGCTGCCTTGATCTTTTCCTCAACAGACGAGGCTGCAAGGTCTGCCAGCATGCCGGCCGGTGAAACCCGGGTTCCCCCTTCAAAGGATATCAGCTCATCAAAGGTTTTCCCTCTGATTAAAAGGGAAACAATATCTGCCTGTTCAAGTGCTGGGTCTGAACGAAAGGACAAATCCAGTTCATCCAGGCCCCCTTCAAGGGAAAGGAAAATATCCCAGTCCCTGACCTTACAGGCGGCCTCAAGGGACAGTTCCGGTTCAATGGCATAGGGACTGGTAAAGTCAACCTCCCCCTTTGTCAGAACAAATTCATTGCCCTGATAGTAAAAAGTGCCGGGATCGATTTCTGACCGGCCTGAAACAACAGGATCAAACAAAGTGCCCTGGACCCTTATATCTGGATGAATTTCCATATAAGCCATATTGTTGTCCACAATAAAAGGGGATTTCTCTTTTACAGCAAGATCAATGGATATTTTTTTAAAAAAATCAGGCAGGTCTTTTTCCTTTACCAGGCCTTTTCTTGTTCTGCTGGTCCCTTTTAACGCTTCAGCCATGGATGCCTTAATGTCCACATCCCTGGTATAAACGCCTGATACGACAGCGACATCTCCCTTTAATGCGGCATGGGTTAAATCGCCTTTAAGCCCCAGCTCTGTATCCAGAACAAGTTCAAGATCCTCAACCATATCCATATCCATGTGAATGCCTTTAAAATTCACATCAAATGAATCCGGCAAAAACTCTTTTATATCACTGCTTCCAGAAATCGCAAATGTCCCTTTACCCAGCATGCCGTTTATATCTGTCAGGGAAAGGATTGCGTGGGACAGATTCCCCTTGAGATTTACTGCCCCGTTTATACTGTGCAGCCTGTGCATGGTTTCGGGCAGAGTCATCCCCAGACCTGACAGGTCAAGGCGTACAATGCCATCTGACAGTCCTGTTTTTTCCAAAACTCTGGCCTGGGCTGTCACGAGGACAGCTCCTTTGAAATCGCTGAAACCACTGATACTGCTGTTACCGCTGGGACCACTGGTAAAAAGAGATGCTGTTTTAAAGGGAATATCCGCTTTCAGCCGTGCATCAATAAATTGGTCCATGGTGCCAAAGGCGCTTACGACCGCCTGTCCCCCTCCGGGAAGGGCAATCCTGAAATCAGGGATCTCAAGCTTTTTCTCTGTCAATTCTGCATTTATATCAGCCAGACTGAATTGATAGTCCTTTTTGTACACAACAGACAAATTTTCAATGTCTGCTTTGATCTCTGCCTGATCCATATCGTCTGCATTTGCCTGTGCATGGACACGGCCTGAAAGGCGTGCCGTGCAATCCTCAACCCCTGCCAGATTCAGCCAGGGCAGGAGCTCGGTTTTGTCAAAATTCAAATCCAGGGTCATATCTTTTGTTTTCAGATCCAGATGACCAGATAAACCAAAATTAAAATCCCCGGTCAGCCGGGCCTTATTATCTTCAATCTGGATACGGGCCGTTAAATCGGTAAAGGGCTGCTCAAGGAATTCAAGATGAGTTAATCTCATATTCCCTTGAACCAAAAGCGCATCCAAAGGACCATGGGCATTGACAGACCCAGTAAGATCTCCTTTTATACTGCCCCCTGCCAGATCAACCTGTTCAGCAGAAGCCTGCACCTCAGCCAAAGGCTTTTCTATGGGGCCTGAAACAGCTCCTGATAAAACAAGGGAGGCGATTTTCTCCTGTCCAAAGGCCATATTCTCACCCAAAAACGTAAAATCCGCCCTGGGGGAGCTGAAACGGCCTTTAATAGCTGATTTCAGGGAAAGATCACCATGGATTCCACCTTTATCAGAAAACAACTGATTCTCCGGTAAAAAAAGGGGAGCTATCCTCTGTAAGGCAATTTGATTCCAGAACAGATCAAAGTCCATTAAAGGATTGTCTATTATTTTTCCTGCTGTGTCCTGCAGTTTAACATGCCCTGAAAGGGTTAAAACCGATCCCAGCGTGTGCAATTCAGAGGTGGCAGTGCATTGTCCATCTGCCAGGGCCAAACGGCAGACAGCCTGATCGATTTTTTGCTGATAAATGACAGCATTGGCGGCATCCACCTTTACACTGGCCTCTGGATTGGTTAATTTCCCGCTGATGCTAACCTCTGCCCTGACATCCCCGGACATATCCTCCTTTAAACGAAACGCATCAGCCATGCCGTCAAGACAGCCTTTTACCTCTGCCTTAAGATCCAGATCAGGATTCAGGTCAAAATCAGAATTCTGACAAAAAACCTCCCGGGTTGAAGTAAAGTGATTTTTCTGCAGATCAGATCCCGGTAACGGGAAAATATGTCTGATATCACCTTTAAGGGAAATACTGCCAAAATCAAGACCTGCTCCTATCGCAAGATCCAGGATTGAATCCTTTTCAAATTGTCCGGCAAAAAAAAGGTTTTTAATTCCGGAATCCACCTGGGGAGAGATTATTCTGCCTTTGTCCGCGTTAAGGGTTAATTTTCCAATTTTTTCCTTTGAATCTGCGCTGGCCTGTAAACTGATATTTTTTAATTCTGTGCTGAACTGCTGTTGATGCAGTTTGCAGAAAAAAACCCCGTCTTCAATCTCAAGGGAAATAATCTCGATATCGGGTAAAGGAAGCGTTTTTTTTTCAGAGGTCTCCTTTACTTCCCGGGTTTCTCTTACCAGCGCAGAGACGATATTTAATTCTTTGTCAAGGTTCTGTTCAATGGACATGAACAGATTTTTTAGAAAAATCTTTTTGACTACAATTTCCCGGTCAAAAAGCCTGGGCAGATCCAAAGAGATAAAAAAACGGTCAAAGCCTGCAATCTTGTCATTATCCCGGGAAAAAAGTTCCCCTCCTGCCACCTGAACTTCTCCCTTAAAAAAAGAAAAATCAAGATCCTGCCAGGCCAGGCTGCCGGGGATATTGGCATTTACCCGTTTTATTATCACTTTACGGCAATGGTCTGTCTTTAAATATAAAACCAGTGCTGAAAACACCAAAACAAATAATAAAACAAAAAAAAGACCTGCTTTGGCAGATACCTGTATTGATTTTTTAATCAAAAACAACCCTTTGTTTTTTTTCTTGTTATCTGAAGAAGTCATCTTAACACATGATCTATAACTCGGTTATCAAGTTTTTATGAAAGGGCCGATTAAGAGCCCCCAGCGGTTGCCTGTCAGGAACATTGAGAACCAAAGGAAATCAGACTTTTTCCCTGCCAGACGTTAAAAACATCAAGCTGTTTGAGGACCATTGGCCGCAGGTCGCCGATTTTTAGCCTGTCAGGGAAAAAGTCCTCCGTCGTTATCGTTCCTGACAGGCAACCGCTGGGGGCGGCGGTATTCAAAAAACTTGACTATCGAGTATAACATTGTATGGGGTAAGGAGTGCCAGGTTAGGAAAAATTTAACTTGATAATCAAGTGTCAGGTTTTTTGGAAAATCCATAAACTGGCATCCTTTATAATGCTTCAAAAGCAGTTTACACTTTTTGTGTTTAATTTTTGGCATCCTTCATAAGTACTTTACACTTTCTGAAACCATTCCTTAATTTAAAGGTGGTTTTACTGAAAAAGTGTAAAGTACTTTTATGCTGATATGAAGAATGCCAAATCTTGACAGTCAAAATTTTTTGCTAAGCTCAAGATAATGACAATAACGCAGGCCTGACCCCATCCAATGTCAGTTAAAATACAATTCAACATCTGTTAATGGAAGATTCAATAACTGAGATATTTCTTCTTTTGTATGTTCCTGTTTTTTCAGA
>JAYEJJ010000004.1:0-7139 GCA_034660495.1 Thermodesulfobacteriota bacterium
TACAAGGGGTTTACAATATCAGCATCACTTCTCCTACCCTCAGAGATGTTTAAACACTGACCTCAGAGCCCTCGGCGTGTGGAGTACCTTGGGATGACTATATATTCCAATGTAACGTAGCCACCAAATTTCTGTGGCTTAGGCTAATCAACCGGGCTTACAAGTTGCCTTGCAAGCCCCTGAGTCTTTAGCTCAGGGGTTGTTGACATTAGAAACAATGTTGTGGAACCTGTGGATACCACAGTGCAGCAGCAGAAAAAAAATTAATGTCAGGGAAAAAGTCTGCTCGCCTTTGGTTCTCAATATTCCTGACAGGCAACCGTTGTGGGCTCTTAATCGGCCTTCTATAAGGGAACTGTAAGAAAATACGTATATCGTGCAGGATTTCTGTTCGTATTCAAGGCGCGGCAATGGGGGCATATGAAATATGTCTCATTGTGGCAACGCAGAAGACGGGCAAAAAAAAGCACGATGCGTGGATTATTTTTTGGAGGTTCCCTAAGAACCTGATAATCGAGTTAAAGCAAAAGGCAGCTGTTTCAGCATCTCTGATGACAGCTGCCTTTCACCACTGAATATCTACAAGGGCTTTACCACAACCAACGCTTTTTTTCCTTTTTTAAAATATTTCTCTGCCAGCTGATGCATATCTTTTATTGTTATGGTCGCATAATCTTCAGACATTTCCCTTGCCCACGTCAATTTTTCGTCAAAAATCTGACATCGTGACAAAACAGAATTAAGCCAGTAGTCATTGGTTTCTTTTAAATCCCTTATATGATTTTTGACCGGCAGAAGGGCCAGGTTCAGCTCTTTGTGATCCACACCCCTGTCTGCAAGACTGGCAGCTATCTTTTCCATTTCTCTGACAGCGGTTTCAATATTTTCCGGGACAGCCGGGACAACCGCATTAAAAACCCCGTATCCATCATAGGATCTGGATGGATGATTATAGGCATAGGGAGAATAGGCAGCGCCCATTTTTTCGCGGATCTGTTGTCTCATTCTTTCGGAAAACACTGCAGCAAGAATATTCAGACGCCGGGTCTGGTGAATATCCCAGAAATCATCTGTGGGAAAGGCCAAACGTGCGATGGCCTTGTCTATCCGGGTGTCTGCTGTCAGCTCAAGGGTTCTGCCGGAAGGAAAAAAAGGCGCTGGCCTATTATTTGTCCGGCTCATATCTGACCTTTTCCCGGGAAGGGTTCCCATGAATTTCTGCGCTGCAGACAGAACCTCATCAGGATTAAAATCACCTGCAACAGATATCTCAAGGCCGGCATTCTCAAATACCGGCTTTATCCATGAGGTGATATCCTGTAGTTTTATGCTGTCAACACTGGCCCATTCAGGCATACCAAAACGGGTATCTCCGCCGGCAAGAAACCGTTCCCCTTTAAGCTGCATCATTCCCTCCTGGGTTCTTTGAAGCTGGGTGTACATCTGACCATATCTTTCCCGTGCAAGGGACAAGGCCTTTTGCCTGAACCCGGTATCCAGGAAACAGGCGCGCAGCAGTTGAAAAACAAGCTCTGATTCGCTTGTGCCTGCACTGCCGGAAAAGGAAAATTTGTCCTGGGATATATCAAATTTTACAGTCACATCTCTTCCCGCCAGGGCAGCATCCAGCTGATCTTTATCCATGGCGCCCATGCCGCTTTCATTGATCACCCTTTTTGCTAAAAAGCTTATCCCTTCCTTTGAAATGGGCTCACTTCTCTTGCCGCTGCCAAAATCCACCCTGAAAAGAAACTTTCCCTTTTGGAAATCGGTTTTTTTAAGATTCAGGCCCACCTGGTTATCAAATACTACCTGTTCAATTCCCAGATCTTTTACCTTTTTAAAACTTATAATCCGGCCTTTTTGGGCGGGCAGAGGGAGATAGGGGAAGTTTTTTTCTGCTTCTGTCTGATATTTTTCAACCGTGCTCTGTTCTGATTGTTTAATCACAGAAAGGATCTCTTTTTCGGCTTCAGGTTTATCTGAATGGATAAAGGCATTTCCCGTGACTTCAATTAATCTGTGGTCTGCAGACCACGTATCTGCAAACGCCCCGTTCACCTCATCAATGGTAAGCGACTGGATCAGCGGTTTTAAAATATCTCTTTTCTGTTCAGGGGATTGAAACACTCTTTTTCTGTTAACCTGATGGATAATTTTTCTTGCAATATCAGAACTTTTACGCGTTGATGCCTGCTCAACTGATTTATCCAGGTCAAGGATAAAATCCGCTTTCACCCGGGACAGCTCTTGGGGAGTAAATCCATAGTCCAGGGCCTGGCGGAGATTTTTTTCCAGCACAGTCAATGTGGTTTCCCATTTATCAGGGCTGGTTTCAGCCCCAAGGGCAGAAAATTTGAAATAGCGCAGATATTGCCCTGAATATACGGCAGCGCTGGTAAACGGCGGGGATTTTTTTCTGACCATTTTTGAAAGCCGATTTTGAAAAATCCTGTCGGCAAACCGTTTCACCGCCCGTTCCTTAAAAGCCGTTAAGGTATCTTCTTTAAATTCCACCGGCAGCACCGTATTAATGGATACCTCAGTGACACCGGCTTCAGCCTCATAATGATAAAAACATTTCACCCCGGCATGCGCTTCAAACGCGTCACCTGGCATCTCTTTCTTGTGCGCCCGGGGCTGCATAGCAAAAAATTTTTTCTTTATCAGTTCTTCTGCCAGAGCAGCATCAAAATCCCCGACCATAACCAGAATCATATTATCCGGTCTGTACCAGGTATGGTAAAAGGTTTTAAAGGTTTGGGAATCTGCTTTTCTTATCACCTCTTCCAGGCCAATGGGGAACCGCCTGATTATCCGAGACCCTGGAAGCTCAAATGCAAGGGTCTTCTTAAATGTCCGGTAGGAAACTGAATCTCTGTTCTTCTTTTCTGAAAGCACAATCCCCCTTTCTTTTTCCACTTCAGAGGGCAGAAAAAGCGCACCCTCTGCATAATCATCCATCACCAGAAGCCCCTGTTCCAGGTTTTCCCTGTCTCCTGAAGGAAGAAACACATCGTATACGGTTTCATTAAACGATGTATGGGCATTGACATCCGCACCAAAGCGCATTCCTATGAATTGAAAATATTCCACCAGCTCTCCGGGTTTAAAATGGGTTGACCCGTTAAACAGCATATGCTCAAGAAAATGGGCAATCCCCCTTTCCTGTTCTGTTTCATTCATGGAGCCGGCAAGGACATCAAGGTGCATACTCACTCGATGTTCCGGTGTGGTATTTTCCAGCAGAATATATTTAAATCCATTGTCAAGAGCACCTTTGACAATTTTTGGATCAAAGGATAATGGTTCACTGGACAGGGGGTGCAGGTCTGTCCGGTTTTTTTCATCCTTATTTTCAGAAACTATTTTTTTATGGGTTTGATGAGCGTTTTCATCATGTTTCAGGTCAGTGCAGCCTGCTGATAAAATTGTCAGACTGCAGATCAGAATTAAAAAAAATTTTTCTAAAGTCCTCCTGCTCTTCATTTGTATCCTCCCTGCTGTATATTGCATCAGCCTAAACCTTATCCTGTGTCAGTCCACTTAACCCTGTGAGGCATCAATCAAGCATCCGCCGAATCTGTCAATTTTATAGTACCGGTCACATGACTTGATACTTGCGGTATTATATAACCGGCATGGCCGGACCATGATCACCGACCCGGCCACAACGAAAAATGAAACGCCGCCAATGGCAATGCTCTGACGAGTGTTTCTTATAAATAATGATTGTTTGGTATCAGGTCATATGACCTGAACTATAGCTTGTGCCGACTGTGTCAGCTTGAACATGTACCAAATCATTTAAAAACAAACGGCAGCTGTTTTCAGCACTCATGCTGTCAGCTGCCGTTAAAATAATCCAGAATAATATATTCAGTATTTTAGGGATCTGAAAGAAAATAGTATACGTAATTAATCGATAATACCCTGGCTTATCTCTATGGTGCTTTTGTCCCTTAATGCCTGAATCCATTCTGCATAAACTTTGTTCTGCTTGGATACAGCAAATTCCTCTCTGGTTTTATCAAGATTTTCATTGATTTCATCCTGATCCGGCACCTTTTTTTCATTCAGACAAATAATGTAAAAACGGTTGCTGCTCTTTATGACCTTGTCAGCCATCCTGTTCTCTTGTGTCAGCTTAAACGCCTGTTTGACGATCTCGGGTTTATTGCCAAGTCCGGGAATGGCACCCTTGCGTTTAAAGAAATCAGTGGTCTTTACCTCCAATTCAGCTTTTTCCGCGGCTTCTTTCAAACCTGTGCTTTTTTCCAGGGAAGCCAGAAAGCTTTCGGCATCCTTTTCAGCAGCCTTGAGCTGTAAATCTGATTTTAAATCCTTTACAACACGTTCTCTGGCCTCTTCAAGGGACAGCAGTTCAGGTTCTTTCCGGTCAATGGTTTTCAGAATATAATATCCACGGCCGATTTCCTTGACATCACTGATCTCATTTTCCGGCAGAGCAAAGGCATACCTGGCAAACTGTGCCCCATTGGCGCCAAAATCTTCTGGCCCCTTTTCCGTAAAAAATTCAGTCTCCATCACTTCTTTACCGGCAATAAGGCCAGCCTGTTCAAGGTCATCCCCATCTATCACAGCATCAAACACCTCTCCTGCATCATAATAGGCAAGATTCTTTACCTCTTCTCTTTTAAGCTTATTTAAAATCCCCGGTTTTGCCTCGTCAAAAGATTTTTCTGATGCCTCATGTCTGGCTTCAACCTTTATAATATGAAACCCAAAACGGGTTCTCACAGGCTTGCTGATTTCACCCGGTTCCATGGAAAAGGCTTTATCCGCAAAGGGCTTAACCATATCTTCCCTGGCAAAGGAACCTAGATACCCCCCGTTTTCCCGGCTGGGTCCTTCAGAAAATTTTTCTGCAAGTGCGGCAAAATCTTCATTTTCCCCGGCTTTTTCATATATCTCCAGCGCCTTTGCCTCTGCAGCATCACTTGTTTCCTGATCTGCATTTTCAGACGTCTTGATTAAAATATGGCGGGCCTCAACTTTTTCAGGGGTTTTAAACTCATCTTTATTGTCTTCATAATATGCTTTTATTTTCCCGGGAGGAATGACTGCCTTATCATTGTAATCTTCAGGAGAAAATTTAAGATACACTGCTTTGACCATGGCCGGGGACTTGTAGTTGTCCCGATTGTCTTCAAAAAAGGCCTTTATTTCAGATTCACCTGGATCAATATCCTTGTAGCTGTCTGGATCAAACACTGTATAATCAATAGAAATGCTTGTATTTTGAAGTTTATACCAGGCTTGCGCCTCCATATCAGAGACAGCAATGCTGCCAAGGATCAAATCCCTTACCTGGCTTGTTTTTAAAGAGGACTTCTGCATTTGCTCAAAGGTTTCCGGAGTCAGCCTGTTTCTTGCCAGCACCCGCTTATAGGTATCTATGTCAAACACTCCGTTTTTTCTAAACGCTGAAACCCTTAGAAGAGAATCCCGGACGTCCTTGTCTGATATTTCAATTTTGAGTTTTTCAGCCTCTTCAAAAATCAGACGTTCTTCAATCAATCTGTCCAACGCCTGTTTCTTTACCTGGAGCATCTCAAGGAGTTCATCATTGAGATTGTCGCCAAACCGGCTCCGCATCTGAGATAAAACATTTTGATAGGACTGCTTGTACTCGGACATGGTTATGGGCTCACCATTTACTGAGGCAACCGTATTTCGGTTTTTTGATCCGATTGACCCCATACCTAGAAAAATAAAAACCAGAACAATCACACCAAGAAGGAACTTGATTATCCAGGAGCCGGTATTTTCACGCATTACTCTGAGCATCTCTTTCTCCCTTTACTCTCCAAAAATAAAAAACTTAAAAAATGATAATTGTCCAATTGGATTCTCCGGTCACCCTGCCCTCTTAACTTAGGACGGACTCAGCTCAAACCGCCCGGCTGACCCTGAAGCAGAACTGAACAATCACAGTATTATAAATTATAATTATAAAAGTGTTTATTTACCGTTTTACAGGGCTGTATGTCAACACTTTTATTAAATACCGTTACAGACCAGAATTTGTTTTAAAACTTAAAAAATGAGTGCCCCTGAAATAATCAGTTAAAGCTGACTCTTTTGATAAAATCTGAACCAGGCCTGATAAAATTTTAAATATTATCATATTTTTTATTGACATCTTTTCAATAATCATCTATTAAAGGGGAAATTTTGTGGGGCTGTAGCTCAGCTGGGAGAGCGCATGGCTGGCAGCCATGAGGCCAGGGGTTCGATCCCCCTCAGCTCCACCATTCCTCTAATACTTTCAGGTGCTTACAACTAAAAAACAGATGTTACCATCCCTGTTACCATCTTCAAAAGCAGTAGGCGGACAGCCCCCCCCCTGTACATCTATCTCAAACAATAGTCACTTAACCATGTCCTCAATGTCTGTAATGGGGGAGAGGATGATCCTGCTATAAAACTATTGAAAAACAACCGCTACGTATCTCTTGCCTATACCTCAAAGCACACCCGGCGAGTTACTTATTTTTCAGAGATACCTGTGAAATATACCAAGCTCCCTTTGACTTTTATATTGACAACACCGATCCTCAATGATTACATATAAAGACAAGGGAGTACAGCTCAATACAAGATTGAAAAAAAAGAGAAAAACAATATGGGGAAATATAATATAAGTCACGATAAAGCTATTGAGACTATCATTTGGTTATCGAACAAACAACCCGGTTGATGAGATTCAAATAGTGTAACGCTTTTCAATCCGTCTAATTCAGACGGTTGAAGCATTTTTTTCTTTAAATTAAGTCAGTTATATTAAAATCGTTGTGTCGTTCAACAATCAAAATAGTGTAACGCCATCAATATTTCTCCAATATTACAGCAAATTGCAAAATATTATGACTTTTTCAGCGCCCGAAAGACATGATGAAAACAAATGAAGATAGCGAGTTTAAGATGAGGATATGAGAGTTACGAGAATAGGCCACCTGCCGGCAAATCGGCAAATGGCCTATATCAAGTCGTGCGATTTTTTTATAGCTTATTGTGGAGGCAGGTCGGATATAAACTCAAGGGCAAGATTAATGTCTACAAACTGATACTTCAATTCCTTTGCTCTGTCCCGGCAGTCTGCACAGATCTCCTGG
>JAYEJJ010000005.1:0-7139 GCA_034660495.1 Thermodesulfobacteriota bacterium
CCGCCCATTTCAGATAAGGTGATCTGTACAGGTGTTATTCAGACAGACGGGAATATAAAAAAAGTGGGGGGTATTGAGACTAAATCTGAAATTTTTCAAAACACACATCCCTTCAGGTGCCTGCTTTACCCGGTATCAAACGGGATAAACGAACCTACCAATAACCCGGATGAAAATAAAATCACCCTTTCTGTCAAAACCTTTGACCAGGCATGGATGTTTGCCCATCTCTATACGGAAACGCATCAAAACAAACTGTTCTTATTGACTAAAATTTTGGATGATCCCAAATTTTTTACAGATAACTTAAAAAGTTTACCCGGGGAGTGGATCACCTGGATCAATCAGGAAAAAAAAGCAGAAGATATTCTTCAAAACATTATAGAAGATCCAGACCTTTTGAATGAATTCACGAAAAAATTCCAATCCATTGTGGAAAATTTCCGTTTAGATCAGGCAGCTGCCATCTCTTCATTGATGACAGCGTCCATGCTGGATCACATTCATCTTCAAGCCCCCAGGCCAGCCCTGAGATGGTACACTTCCAATTTATCCCTTGCCAATCACCTGGGAGATGTGGCGCAATCCACTGCATGGGAAAACCGGGGCATGACACTGGTTGACCGGGTCAAAAAACTGGATAACAAGCTTGAGGCAACTTTTTTCAACCATTGCCTTGTTGCTTACCATGACCGATTTGAATTCACCCCGGACCTGCCCCGCCCCCTGAAAAAAATCCTGGAAGATTTAAAAAACGAATACCGGATTAAATCAAATAATGGCTGCATTCTCCATTCGGAGCTGGGGAAACTATACGGCACTTTAATGCAGCATTATGCCTTTTGCGGCCCCCAATATATCCGGAAAACCGAAGCATATTCCCAAAAAGCCCTGACCGCCCTGGGAAAAAATCTGGGTGGAGAAAACCGGGATGACTGGTTGCGCCAGTACGGCTATCTGACCTATGCACGGCTGGATGCCAAGGATTTTACAGGGGCTGCAGAGAGCTTGGAAAAGTACCTGGAAATGGATGAATCAAAACCCTTTTTTTTAAAACATCGGGTGGAAACGATTCACGGAATATCTCCGGGGGACAAGTTAAAAAGCAAAAGGGAAGCCATCTCCTTTATTGATACCTTGTCCAGCTGGGAACTTGCACTGGTGTGCCGATTTTTTGCCCAGGTAAAGGATCATCCTCACAGACAAGCCATTTATGAGCACATGCGTTTATTTATAAATGATCAGATTAAAACCAACCATCCATGGCAGCTTTGTACCTTCAACCTGGGCCAAATCGCCCTTGATATAGGAGATGAAAAAAATGCCTGCTGGCTGTTGGAAAAAAGTCGCGAGATCTGCTTGTCCTCAAAATCCGGCCCGACCGTCCGGGTAATGGCCTTGCTTCCCCTGTCCCTGCTGGCCAATTTGCCCGAACAAATCGGTATCAAAGCCTTTTATAAAATCATAGATCAATCAAAAAAAAATATCCTTGCGGCCGCCAGGCAATTGGATGGGAGTCATTTTGCCTTTTTGCAGGAAATGTCCTTTGAAACGGCATTGGTTAAGGTAAGGGAAAATCCCGGGAAAGTTTTTCCGTTTTCCTATCGTTGAAAATCTATGTGTTAAGTACCTAATCAAAATTAATCCGTAAGTTTTCCTTAGACGATTTTATGTGATTATTTCTGGTCAGGTACTTAAGTGGCACCTTAACTCAAATCTCCCTGGCAACCGCCTTAAAATATCGAATCACATTTTCATCCAACAAAATCGTAATGTGTTGCTTTTTAACTCAACCCCGTCAATATTCAAGCCATCCCGTATAATGAAAAGCTTTATAGCTGCTAAGGAATGAGTCCGAAATAACATGCCCTTTTTGATTTTTAAGGTTTTCAAAGTAAATAATATACTGTAAATTCAGCTTTTAAAAATTTTAAAATGAACTCATCATGCAATTTTATCCACCAGAAGCTGAAGCTGTGATAGCCGGATTTTATGAAAGTTTGAACGAACGTGACCGCCGGAGGTATGCTGGTATAGAAGCCTTTAAATTGGGGCATGGCGGTCAAAACTATATTGCCAAAATTTTAGGATGCAGCAAAAAAACGGTACGTAAAGGTGCAGCAGAAGTCTCTGGTTTACCTATGCGTACAGTACAAGAGTGTATTGGAAAAGCACCAGCTGAATCTCGCAAAATACGAAAATCTGGTGGTGGACACAAACCGTATTGGGTTTCCAATCCTGATATAGATGAACAATTTATGAGTGTGCTGCGTGAACATACAGCAGGAGATCCCATGAATGAGAAAGTCCGATGGACGAACCTGCGTGAATGGGAGATTGCCGAAACCCTGAAAATGATTATGGCGTCAAAGTAAGCCGGAATGTTATCCGTCAACTGCTCAAAAAACATAATTATCGCCTCCGTAAAGCACAAAAGCGTCAATCTCGAAAAAAAAGTGTACCGAATCGGAATGAGCAGTTCGATAATATTGTGAGGCTCAAATCGAAATACATGAAGGTCGGTAATCCGGTTATCAGTATGGATACCAAGAAAGAAGAACATCTTGGAAATCTTTATCGGGACGGTCGTCCTATAGCGGTCGTCTATATACACTTGAAGAATTGCAAGTATATGATCATGATTTTCCAAGCTTTGCAGAGGGTGTGGTTGTTCCCCATAGTTTGTATGACTTACAGCTCAATATCGGGTATATTCAAGTGGGAACGAATCGTGATACCAGTGAATTTGCATGCGATAGTTTCCGCCATTGGTGGTATAACTATGGCTGCAAGAACTACTCGAATGAAACGTCTATTTTGGTTTTATGCGACGGCGGAGGCAGTAATAGTTCTTGACATTACCTTTTCAAACAGGATCTTCAAATTTTAGCAGATGAAATGCGGTTTTCATCTCTGAACCCTCCCGGCCATCTGCCGGCAGACTCTTTTTTATCTGCTGCTGCCATCCCTTGAGCCGATTTTTGCTCAGGTATTGGGAAGCCCTGGCAATCTCGGCGGCAAGCATCTCGTTTCTGTCAAGAATGGAGAGCAGCTCAAGGTACTCTTCCCATCCCGTTTCATACTCCGGATAGGAGAGGGTAAGTGATTTGTACACCTCAAGGGCTGTCTCGATCTCCCCTGCAATCTGGGCAAGGGATGCCCATTTTAACCGGTTCTCTTTTTCAAGCGATTGCCACACTTCCTTGTTTTTCAAGGTTTCTATGGTTCTGCTGCTGTCGCTGGAATGGAGAACCGCATGTTCAAGCTTTTGAAGCAGCAGGGTGTAATCCGCTCCTCCCTGCTTTTCTTTTTTGGGTAATTCAGTGTGCGCCATGGGGCAGTCCTTTTAATTTTTTTCTTTTTCAATCATGGCCAGCAGCCTGTCAAGTTTGGGATAAAACCTGCAGTTCTGCTCCAGTTCACGGGCAAGCCGTTCTGATTCCCGGGTATTGCCCAGGCGGAAAGCCGCCAGGGCCTGCCAGAACAATCCTTCGCTGTAAGGATTGTTCCATTTTTCCTGGAAAAAGGCTGACGCCTCTGCAGCGTATTCCATGGCCCCTTTAAAATCCCGCTGAAGGTAGGCAATCTTTACCAGACGGATCAGGCTCTTGTGTTTGGACCGCCCGTCTCTCTCCATGGACTGTTTTAACACCTGTTCTGCTCTGTCAAACTTCTGCAGCGCACAGAACGCATCTGCTTCTGTCCACCTAAAGTAGGGTCTTCTCATCCGTTCCGGAATTGTTTCAATAATATTCAGGGCTTTATCATTTTTTCCCAGTGCAAGATAAGTTCTGGCAAGCAGTTCCACAATAAAATCATATTTTTGTTTTGAACCGCTCTGGTTGGCAAAAAGCAGTGCGTCCCGTGCTTTTTCGTAGTCGCCGAGATTAAACTGGACTTTGCCCAGGGCAAAGTATTTAAACGGCAAAGACACATAATTGGTTTTTTCGTCCTGGGCCAGGCATGCATTAACCCGTTCCAGTGCGCCGGTGCTGTCCCCGTTCTGGAGCAGAAGACTGCCAAGCCTGTAAAGGGACTTGATATAGTTCTTCTTTTCCTGGTGACGACGGGATTTTTCTTCATCGTCCAGGGTTTCCCAGTTGTGACAGGCTTTCTGAAACAGGGGCAGCCCGTTGTTTGCCTTGTTTTCGATCTGGCTGAACAGCATGCCCTGGCGGTAAAAATTGGTCACCCCGTCGGGCCTGATTTCCTGGGCTTTGCGAAAATGGGTGTGGGCAAGTTCAATGCGTTTTGCCTTTTCCTCTCCTGCCAGAAAGATCTCCCGGTTTTTAGCACAATAGAGAGAATCATAGGCTGTATAAGCCAGGGAAGTTCTGACATAAAAATTGTCAGGATCAGTTTTAACGCAGGTCAGAAGTTCCTTGATGGCATCGTCAAACCGTTTGAGCTGTCCCATGGCAAAGGCGATTTTCTGACGGATAAATCCTTCCTGTCCTGCCTTTACAAGATCAGGCATTTTTTCTTCAACAGGATGATAAAGGGAGATGATATCTTCCCATTTCCTGTTTTGTGTAAGCTCGGCAATATCGTCACGGATCTTTTTGCTGGACTGCTTAACAGCATCGCTCTTTGGGGAAACAAGTTCTTCAAACGAAAGAAACTGATCGCTGAAAAGCCCTTCCCGGTTTTCCAACGGATTTGATTCTTCCCGGCCGGCAAAATTGATATTGTTTTCACCGGTATTTGCCCTGTGGATAATTTTTGCAGCGGAACCTAAGGAAACCATAGCATCCTCCATTTGCTCGTATTAAAATCTGCTGTTCTCTGTTTTCTAAATAAGACTACGGCTTTGGATGCGAAATTTTCAATTTTTTTATCCGCATGGGCAATTTTTTTTTAATCCTTTCTAAAAAAAATTTTTTCAGGATGTTTCTGATGCAGGTTAAAAGATCCCTGAGACTCATTCAATATCATCCTTTTAATGTCCAGCTCACTGTATATATCTAAGGGGTTCTCACAGGTATCTAATTCTTTCTCATCCATAGTATTTTTTGTTGTCTCGTTTAATTCTCTAACCGGAATTGTCACTGAAAATGGAAGCCCATATTGAAAAGTAATTTGTTTATAAAAGACATTTATTGCCTGGGAAGGAGTAAACCCCAGAGATGCTAAAATGCTTTCAGCACTTTTTTTTAAATCTGAGTCTATATGGACTGAAATTGTTGTAGTTTTAACCATTATATTCTCCTAATGTAAAACTATTTATTTGTCATACTATGAAAATACAATGTATAGACAAAACAGTAAAAAAATATTTGGTGTTCTTTTATACCCTAACCTATTCGTCAAAAATCTCAAAATCGTCTGATGATTTGTCAATACTATGGCATGTGCCGTCTCTGTGTTCATCAAAAACGATTTTTTCAGGATGTTCCTGATGCAGGTTATGTTTGTGGCGCATTCTTTCAAACATCTTCTCCCTTGGCTCATCAACGCGCTTGTACCAATACCACCCTGCAATGATTCCCAGAATCACTGTTATAATGTAGACAAAACCCATCTGAAAATCTCCTGTATTAGTTCTCCTGTTTGTGTGGTTGTAAATATCTTAATCCCCTCTAATCGGGGCAGTGTTTCTGACAAGTCAATTGGAAGAGAAAATATTCTCTGATGAGTGTCTTAATCCCCTCTAATCGGGGCAGTGTTTCTGACCTACATCATGCAGCAGCTTTCATCGAAAATCCTGACGTCTTAATCCCCTCTAATCGGGGCAGTGTTTCTGACGCAGTTTGAATGGCAAGAGCGCTCAAATGATAAAAAAGTCTTAATCCCCTCTAATCGGGGCAGTGTTTCTGACTTGATCACTCACTAACTCCACCCTACAGAGAATATTATGTCTTAATCCCCTCTAATCGGGGCAGTGTTTCTGACTACCTTTAACCAAGATTGTTATTCAGGTACTATGCGTCTTAATCCCCTCTAATCGGGGCAGTGTTTCTGACTATATAATGTTGTATGTGTAAACAATGAAAAGGAAATAGAGTCTTAATCCCCTCTAATCGGGGCAGTGTTTCTGACGCATTTACTCCCATGTGGCTTGACTGCCCTGATACTGGTCTTAATCCCCTCTAATCGGGGCAGTGTTTCTGACAAAACGCTCAGATCTAAGATATATGCCTCAGCAAAAGTCTTAATCCCCTCTAATCGGGGCAGTGTTTCTGACTCAATCAATTGATGCTAAAGCAATCGATGAGTGTTGTTTGTCTTAATCCCCTCTAATCGGGGCAGTGTTTCTGACGACATGAGTTACAATATAATATCGAAACACTACCCAGTCTTAATCCCCTCTAATCGGGGCAGTGTTTCTGACTTACCCTGTCGGGAAATAAATCAAAGGGTACATCAAAGTCTTAATCCCCTCTAATCGGGGCAGTGTTTCTGACCAGATTTTTGAAAATGTGAAAACTATGACCAGTACTCAAGTCTTAATCCCCTCTAATCGGGGCAGTGTTTCTGACATAAACGATAACAAGATCAGTGAAGAAACCCTAAAGTCTTAATCCCCTCTAATCGGGGCAGTGTTTCTGACCAAATACAATCGTTTTCGTGATGAGATCACGTTTACAGTCTTAATCCCCTCTAATCGGGGCAGTGTTTCTGACTGCATCAGTAAGATTAAACGATCCATATCCGACGTATAGTCTTAATCCCCTCTAATCGGGGCAGTGTTTCTGACAGCTATCCCTGTTTAAATACAATAGATTTAGGGATGAGTCTTAATCCCCTCTAATCGGGGCAGTGTTTCTGACAACAGGAGTTGTTGAATAAGGTTACTGCAATCAGAGAAGTCTTAATCCCCTCTAATCGGGGCAGTGTTTCTGACTAAATTTAAGCATGAAACCAATAATCTCATTATCTGTAGGTCTTAATCCCCTCTAATCGGGGCAGTGTTTCTGACATACCAAACCAGAGACAGCTAAACCAGAGACAGCTAAAGTCTTAATCCCCTCTAATCGGGGCAGTGTTTCTGACATAAAGTATGGTGTTAGTGATGATGATGTTTGGAAAAGTCTTAATCCCCTCTAATCGGGGCAGTGTTTCTGACTGTATAAACGACAAACTGACTATATAAGAGGTGCTGTGTCTTAATCCCCTCTAATCGGGGCAGTGTTTCTGAC
>JAYEJJ010000006.1:0-7133 GCA_034660495.1 Thermodesulfobacteriota bacterium
AGTACCTTGGGATGACTATATATTCCAATGTAACGTAGCCACCAATTTTTCTGTAGCTTAGGCTAATCAACCGGGCTTACAAGTTGCCTTGCAAGCCCCTGAGTCTTTAGCTCAGGGGTTGTTGACTTCCATTATTTTCTCCTTATCTGTTTACAACAAGGGCAACAGCTTCTCCACCGCCCAGACAGAGGGAAGCCAGTCCTTTTTTAACGTCTTGTTTTTCCATTTCATAGAGCAGGGTGGTCAATACCCGGGTGCCGCTTGCGCCGATGGGATGCCCCAGGGCCACACTGCCGCCGTTTACATTGACTTTTTCCGGGTCCAGTTCAAGGACCTTGTTGATTCCGGTTGAGCTTCCTGAAAAAGCTTCGTTGATTTCAAACAGATCAATGTCCTGAATGGAGATGCCCTCTTTTTTCAATACCCTGGGTATGGCATAAATCGGGGCCATGAGTACATATTTCATGTCAATGCCGTAGGATGTCCGGGCACCGATTTCAGCTAAAATTTTACAATTGAGCTGTTCTGCCTTTTCCCGGCTCATCACCACAACCGCTGCGGCACCGTCACTGATAATAGAGGCGTTGCCGGCTGTTCCCACACCGTCTTTCTGAAATGCGCCCTTCATTTTGGACAGGATGTCATAGGAGGTTTCCTTGGGGCATTCGTCTGTTTCAAAAATTTTTGTTTTCCCCCTGCCGGCAGGGACTTCAATGGGGGTTATTTCGTCTTTGAACCGCCCTGACTGTATGGCTTTAAGGGCCTTGGCATAGGAATTTTCTGCAAATCTGTCCTGATCTTCCCTGGACACGCCCCATTTTCCAGAGCAGAGTTCATTGGATATGCCCATATGAAAATCATTGACCACATCCCATAATCCGTCATGAACCATGTGGTCCTCGATTCTTCCCGGTCCCATGCGGTGCCCCCATCTGGCCTTGTCCATATAGTAGGGAGCCATGCTCATATTTTCCATGCCGCCGGCCACAATAACATCAGCATCACCGCATTGAACGGCCTGGGCGGCCAGCATCACCGCCTTGAGGGATGATCCGCAGACCTTGTTGACCGTGATGGCTTCAACCTTCCAGGGCAGGTCAGCCTTGATAACGGCCTGTCTTCCCGGATTCTGGCCGTAACTGCAGGGCAGTACCATACCCATGATGCATTCATCAATGTCTGTTTTGTCAATGCCTGCTCTGGCAATCACCTCTTTTATAACATGGGCGCCCAGATCGGTTGCGCCGGTTTTGCTCAGGCTTCCGCCAAAGCTTCCAAGGGGGGTTCTGGCCGCACTGACAATAACCGCTTTTTTCATATAATTTCTCCATTATTTTTTATAAATTTTAAATGAAAGCTGTCAGCCTTCAATACTCAATTATACGCTTCCAGTAAACCATTATTGATTACATATTTCTTCTGTATTTTCCGCCCACATCATAAAGGGCGCCTGTAATGCTGCCAAGGGAGCAGACTTTGACGGTTTCCATTGTCATACACGGCGCACAGAGCCTGGAGAGTGGTCCGGATATCATTGAACTGGATATCCTGGCTGTGCAGGGATCTTCCTGAGGTCTGTATGTGATACTTAAGTTTCTGGGATTTTTCGTTCCCCTTATACAGATATTTCATTGCAATGGCCCAGATCCGCCGGGCAACCCTGCCGATAACGGTATATTCAGGATCCATTCCATTGGAAAAAAAGAAGGAAAGTGAGGGGGCAAAGGAATCAATGGACATACCCCTGGACAGGTAGTATTCCACATAGGTGAACCCGTTGGCAAGGGTCAGGGCCAGCTGGGTTATTGGATTGGCGCCGGCTTCAGCAATGTGATACCCGGAAATGGAAACAGAATAAAAATTACCGACATTGTTGTCATTAAAATACTGCTGAATATCACCCATCATTTTTAACGCAAATTCTATGGAAAAAATACAGGTGTTCTGGCCCTGGTCCTCCTTTAAAATATCCGCCTGAATGGTTCCCCTGACGCTGGAAATGGCTTTCTGCTTAAGATCGCTGCTTTCTTTTTCATCAGGTTCCCTTCCCTTTTCCTCTCTGAATTTATCCTTTTGCTGTTCAATGGCTGTGTTCATGAACATGGCCAGCATCATGGGGGCGGGGCCGTTAATTGTCATGGAGACAGATGTATTGGGCGCACACAGGTCAAAACCGCTGTACAAAACTTTGGCATCTTCCAGGGTACAGATGCTGACCCCTGAATTGCCTATTTTACCGTAAATATCCGGATGGGTTTCAGGATCGTACCCATACAGGGTTACAGAATCAAAGGCGGTTGACAGTCTTTTGGCCGGATAACTTTCAGACAGAAGCTTAAACCTTCTGTTGGTATCATAGGGGCCGCCTTCTCCGGCAAACATCCTTGTTGGATCTTCATCCTCTCTTTTTAATGGAAAAACGCCTGCTGTATAGGGAAATTTTCCAGGTACATTTTCCCTTCTCATCCATTTCACAGATTCACCCGGGTCTTTGTATTTGGGAACAGCCACCTTGGGAATCCTTGAGTGGCTGAGACTGCTGGTGTAAAGGGGCAGTTTGAATTCTCTGTCCCTGACCTGATAAGTCAGTTCATCTCCTGCATATATTTCCTGCATATTTTCCCATTCTTTGAGCAGTTCATCGGTTTCACTGTCAATATTTTTTTCTGCTCCTTCAACAGCCTGTTTGAGTTTATCCACAATCAGGTCTGTATCATCGGGAAAAAGGGTTTCCAGTTTTTCAAGGGTTTCTTTAAGGTGCCATCTGCTGCGTACGGCATCGGCCTGTTTTTCTGTGTTTTTGTGGTATTTTTTTATGGTGTCGGCGATTTCTGCAAGATACCGGGTTCGTTCAGGGGGAATGATAATGGTTTTTGAGGTGGAACATTTGGTGTTGGTTTTGGGAAGGGAAGACGTGAATTTTATTCCGGTTTTTTCCGCAAGAAGATCCAGGGTTTTATGGTAAAAGGCGGTAACCCCGTCATCATTGAATTTTGAAGCAATGGTGCCGAAAACAGGCATGTCTTCAAGAGGTGTGGTCCACAGCTGCCGGTTTCTCTGCACCTGTTTTCTGACATCCCTTAATGCATCTTCGCTTCCCCTTTTTTCAAATTTGTTGATAACCACAATGTCGGCATAGTCCAGCATATCAATTTTTTCAAGCTGGGAAGGGGCCCCAAACTCTGCTGTCATCACATAGACGGCAATATCAACCAGATCGGTTATCCTTGAGTCCCCCTGTCCAATACCGGCGGTCTCTGCAATGATAATGTCATATCCTGCCGCTTTGACCACCTCAATGGCTTCAGGAAGGGATCTGGGCAGTTCTGTCTGGGACTCCCGTGTGGCAAGGGAGCGCATATAAACCCGGCCTGTTTCAATGGAGTTCATCCGGATCCGGTCTCCAAGCAGGGCTCCGCCTGTTTTTCTCCTGGAGGGATTACAGCTGAGAATAGCCACGTTAACCCCTTGCAGATCCATGAGTATCCTTAATATAAACTCATCTGTGAGAGAGGATTTCCCTGCTCCGCCTGTTCCTGTTAAACCGATAACCGGCGGGTTTTTATCCTGTTTCCGGGCAGAAAGATTTTTTAAAATATCTTCCAGTATATTGTCTTCTCTTTTTTTTGCCTCCTGAATTGCTGTGATGAAATTGGCTGTGGTATACTTGTCCTCTACAGTGAGGCGGGAATAATCCAGGCTGTTGAAATCTACTGTGGAAAAATCCATTCTTTTCATCTGATCATTGATGATCCCCTGAAGTCCTATTTTTGCGCCGTCTTCCGGAGAATAAATCCGTGTGACCCCGTAATTCTGGAGTTCCTTGATTTCAGACGGAATAATAACACCCCCGCCGCCCCCAAAAACCTTGATATGTGATGCGTCTTTTTCTTTAAGCAGATCAACCATGTATTTGAAAAACTCTACATGTCCCCCCTGGTAACTCGACACAGCAAGGCCCTGGGCATCCTCTTCAATGGCCAATGGCCGCATCAACTATTTCCCTTGCCGATCTGTTATGTCCGATATGAATCACTTCTGCACCCGAATCCTGGAGTATTCGTCTCATAATATTGATTGATGCGTCGTGACCGTCAAAAAGGGCAGTGGCTGTTACCACCCTTACGGAATTTTCAGGGGTATAAATGTTATCAGAAAGTGTCATCACTTCTTCTTTATTCAAATATGTTCTCGTCAGTCTTTAACCCATTGGCTGTATTATTTTTAAAAATCAACCCGAGAATAAACCGGGTCTGATATTTAATATAGTTTTCCAGGGTAAATTCCTTTAAAAAATACCAGCGCCTGAACGCCCACATATGGCCAAGAACAGAAATATTGTGACCCACCAGGTTTATGGATTTTTCATCAAGGGTTGGAAAATCTTTTTTACCGGAAAGACGGGTCAATGCGTCTATAAAAATCTGGGTAATTCTCAGCTCATTGTCAAGTACTTTTCTCTGCCATTTTTCAGGAAGGAACTGGGTTACCTGGTACATGAGAATGACGTGATCATTCATTTTATTGATTACCTGAAAATATTCTCTTATGATTTCAGCAAGGCTTGACCGCCCTTCTACCGTATGAGCCAGCGCTTCTTCCACGGCTTTTTCAATCTCAATATGTATGGAGGTGCAGACCAGATAAAGCACATCTTCCTTGGATCCGACGTATTCATACAGGGAGCCGATGGAAAAACCGGCTGCTTTTGCTATCATCCGTGTGGTGGTCTTGTGGTATCCGTGTTCCACAAACAGGTGAACAGTAGAATCGACGATTTGACGTCTTCGTTCTTTTACCAGGTCAGGGTTTTTTATCTGGGTCGGCACATCACAGCTTTGTCCTCTTTCCTTTTTTTTTGTTTTATTTTTCAAGTAGAAAACTCCGCAATTGTGATTTTAATTATGGTTACAATAACTGCCCTCTGCCGCTTTCCATCATATAAACGATCTGTCTGTTACAATTATGATATATGTATGACAATAAATAAGTACCATAAGGATACCCATATATCATATGATCGAGCGCTCGGTCAATTAACTGATTACATGCTCATCTTTGTCTTGTCAAGAAATTATCCCTTATCTTTATAAAAGAACAGCAAAAAGGCATAGAGGGGACAGGGTCTGTCTTAGTTTGTCATAAAAGCAGACACCTGGAATATAAGGGAGCGCTAAGGGTTTTTTTTCTGTTTAAAAATATGGCATCCTTCATAAGTACTTTACACTTTTTATTTTTTTTAACCACGAAACACACAAAAGGCACGAAAAATGTAAAAATCAAACACAAAAAATGTAAACTACTTTTGAAGCATTATGAAGGATGCCAAAAATATCAGGAAAAATTGTAAAAAATAATAAAATTTATTAAAAAATAAAAAAAGATTTGACAAATAAGATTCAACAAATATAGTATTAAATTTTAAAAGACTGAGCGCTCGATCACCTGATTCCGGAATTTTTGAAAACAGCTCCTAAACAGGCTGTGTCTGTCTTTCGGGCTGATATCAAATTTAACCATATTCATGAAGGAGGAAGCAGGGTGGATTTTGACCTTACCAAAGAGCAGCAGATGATCCGCAAGGAAGTCAGAAAGTTTGCCCAGAAGGAAATTGCTCCCATTGCAGGTGAACTGGATGAAAAAGAGGAAATTTCATCTGAGCTTACCAGAAAAATGGGAGAAATAGGACTTTTTGGCATGTTTGTATCTGAAGCTTATGAAGGACAGGCTTTGGATTACATTCTGTATATCATCGCAGTAGAGGAAATAGCCAGAATAGACGGATCACAGGCTGCCACCATTGCTGCCGGTAACTCCCTTGGGATTGGTCCGCTCTACTATTTCGGCACGGAAGATCAGAAATAGAAATACCTTCCCAGGCTCTGTGCTGGAGAAGGTGTATGGGGTTTTGGCCTTACGGAACCTACAGCAGGGTCTGATGCCGGGGGCAGCAAAACAACGGCGGTGCAGGATGGAGATGACTGGGTGATCAATGGGTCAAAGATTTTTATCACCAATGCTGCCTGTGATATGACCATGGGGGTTACTGTGCAGGCCAAAACAGGCGTAAGAGAAAACGGCAAACCTGAATATACCTGTTTTATTGTTGAAAGCGGTACCCCGGGGTTCAAAGGGGTTGCCATGCATAAAAAGATGATGTGGCGGGCATCCAACACCGCAGAACTGTATTTTGACAATGTCCGGGTACCAAAGGAAAATATTCTGGGAAAAAGAGGGGGACGGGTTCCATCAGATGCTTCAGACCCTGGATGGCGGCAGGCTTTCCATTGGTGCTATGGTGCTTGGGGGTGCCCAGGGCGCCTATGATATTGCTCTGAAATATGTAAAGGAAAGGGAGCAGTTCAACCAGCCTATTTCAAAATTTCAGGCCGTGGCCTTTAAACTGGCTGACTGTGCCATGGAAATTGAGTGCGCCAGAAATCTTATGTACAAAGCCTGCTGGCTCAGGGATCAGAAAAGGGCCTTTGCAAAGGAAGCGGCCATGGCCAAACTCTATTGCTCTGAGCTCATGGGCCGGGTGGCCAATCATTGTGTGCAGATTCACGGCGGTTATGGGCTGATGAAGGAATACAACGCAGAACGGTTTTACCGTGATCAAAAACTTCTGAACATTGGAGTGGGGACCTCGGAAGTCCAGCGACTGGTCATTTCACGCTATATTGGGTGTTAATCAAAATTAAACTATGGAGAGAAAATCGATGAAAAAACCTGAAATTACCATTGGCAAAACCACGATAGGCAATCTGGTAGATACCCTTGCTGAGGACTTAGGCGATAACAGAGCCTTGGAGTACCACTCCCTTGGCATCAAGATGAATTTCAGAGAATTCCGTGATAAATGCGACAGTGTTGCCAAGGGGCTCATGGCCCTCGGCATCCAGCGGGATGAAAAGATTGCCATATGGGCAAACAACCTGCCCGAGTGGGTCTATACCCAGTACGGCAGTTCAAAAATGGGCGGGGTGCTGGTCACTGTCAACACAAGTTCAGAGCTCCTGACCTCAGCTAATTTTGAATGCATAATCATTTTCTATATATAGTATTTTTTTTTAAAAACAAAGACAATAAGCACAATATATGGTATTTGTCTGGTTTTTTTATGCATTTAAAAT
>JAYEJJ010000007.1:0-7131 GCA_034660495.1 Thermodesulfobacteriota bacterium
GCTCAATCGGAAATGCTTCCATTGATGCCGTAAGGAAATATATTGAATCTCAGGGTTAGCGAGTCCGGCAATTCATCCCCTGAGCTAAAGACTCAGGGGTTTTCTTGCCGGTTTTCTATAAAGAGATGAAAAAACAGGGTAAATTTTGTATCCTTTATACTCTGGAAAATAATCAAATAATTCTCGGCTTTCAACAAATTTAGCCATGTTGTCAGCATCCCGGATCTCAGGAGAGGATTTGGTTTCATTTAAGATAAAACGCCCATTGCATACGGCAATTGTGTCAAATTCCTTTCTGCGGCTTGAATTTTTTGTATTTCGTTTTTTGACCCTTGCCGCAATATAGTCCATCTCCTGGCATCCAAAGTAGACTTCAGCAATGCGCGGGATATTCGGAAGGACGATGTCTTCCACAACCGTGCCAAGCTTATTGGCAAGGTTTCCCCATTGCTTGTTCATTGTAGTGATTTGCGTGTTCATTGTGGTGATTTGCCTGTTCATTGTGGTGATTTGTTCTTTAGACCACTCTTTATATTCAGACATTTCATTTTTGAATTCACGCATTTCATCGGAAAGCCTGTTAATCGATCTATTTGTTTCAAGCTGGCTGTATGCGAGTTCTTGAACAATATTTTCAAGAAGGGTTACTCTTTCTGCAAGTTCTGGCATATGATTACCTCCTTTACTACGGGATGGGGTAATTCCCCTATGATATAAAAAAAGTACCATAAACCGGAGAAATTGACAAGTTCAATCAGGTAAAAACAAGATGCATATGTATCCGGCCTTTATAAAAACCTATTCCAGACAGGTTTTGGATGCCCCGTGATCCACAGTAACGGGAAAGCACCCGTCAAAGCAGGCCCTGCAGAAATTTTCATCCATGTCATCATCCGGGCAGGTCGCAATGATGATTTCTCCGGGTTCCAGTTCCCGGATAAAATCGGCCTGGAGCAGATCAAGGGCGCAGGATTCCGAGGCAAGGACATAGTGCTGGTTGAGTTTACCAAGGCACAACGGGCGTATTCCATTGGGATCCTTTACCCCGATCACTTCACCCCGTCCGGTAAGGATGGTAAAGGAACAGGCACCCCTGAGTCTGGCCGTCATGTTTAACATGGCCTGTTTAAGCCCGTATTTTAAATTTTTGATGAGGATGTGCAGGACCACTTCGCTGTCAATGGTGGTCTGGAAAATGGAGCCGTCATTTTCCAGCTCTTTTTTCAGGGTATGGGCATTGACAAGGTTTCCGTTATGGGCAATGGCATAGGACCTCCCCATGTGATTCACGGCAAAGGGCTGGGTGTTGGAAAGGGTTGAACTGCCCGTTGTGGAATAGCGGACATGACCAATGGCACTTCCCCCGTCCAGTTTTTCCAGGTGGTTTATTTTAAAAATATCAGATACCAGTCCCATGGCATTGTGGGTGACAATTTTATTGTCCCGGGCCACGGCAATCCCCGCACTTTCCTGGCCCCGGTGCTGAAGGGCGTACAATCCAAAACAGGTGATCTTTGCCGCCTCGGGGTGTTCGTATATGCCGAAGACGCCACAGGCCTCACGGGGCCTGTCATGATTTACCTGTAAAGCATTCATTTGTTTTTCCTGATTAAAGGGTGTTTAAAGGGTTTCAAGGTAATTGACAATTCCTGATGCAGCCTGCTGTCCACTGTCAATGGCCCAGACAACAAGGGACTGTCCCGTATTCATATCTCCAGCTGTAAATACCCTCTTTTTATTGGTCATATGATTCTGGTCTGCTTTTATATTGCTTCTTTCATCCCGTTCCAGGTTAAGGGTGTCAACAATTTTATTTCTGCCAGGTCCTGTAAACCCCATGGCAAGGATGACCAGATCTGCTTTTAATTCAAAGTCGCTTGCTTTTTTTTCCACAAATCCCCTGAGCCGGTTTCCTTCTTGTTCCCATTCTACTTCTGCACATGACATTTTTTCAACGGCATTGTTTTTTCCCGTAAAGGCTTTGGTGGTGACGGACCACAACCGTTTTCCGCCTTCCTGGTGGGCATGGGTTTCTTTGAGCACAAGGGGATGGGTTGGCCAGGGGGAAGCATCCGGTCTTTCAAGAGGGGGCTTTGGCATGATTTCCAGCTGAACTATAGTAGTCCCAGCATGACTTGATGCCGATTTTATTCATGCTTTCAGCGGAACTTAACCGTGCGAGCATTAACTTTATGTATCAGGTCATTCAAGGACATCTATACCTGTTCTGCCCCCTGGCGCAGGGCCGTGCCAAGGCAGTCTGATCCCATGTCTCCGCCTCCGATAATCACCACGGATTTTCCTTTGGCGGTAATGTTTTTTTCTGGTTCAACAGGTTCACGGTTTTGGCGTTTGTTCTGGGCCACGAGAAAATCCATGGCAAAAACGATATTTTTCAGGTCTCTGCCCGGCACCTAAAGATCCCTGGGCGTTTGGGCGCCGCAAGCCAGGCACACGGCATCAAACAGGCTGTCAAGGTAATGAAAGGAAATATCTTCTCCGACATGGATACCGGTTTCAAAGAGTATGCCTTCCTGTTTCATTAAATTTATCCGTCGCTCCACCACCCATTTTTCTAGTTTGAAATCCGGTATGCCGTAGCGCAGAAGTCCGCCCGGGCTTTGTGCTGCTTCAAACACAGTGGTTTTATACCCGGCCCGGTTGATACGTTCGGCAGCAGCCAGTCCGGCAGGGCCGGACCCGATGACAGCCACCCTCTTGTCATGATAGACTGCCGGCGGTCTTGGGTGAAGATATCCCCGGCTGAATCCGTTTTCGATAACAGCCAGCTCAATCTGGCGAATGGCAACAGGGTCATGGTTTATACCGGCAACACAGGCGGATTCACACAGGGCCGGGCATACCCGGGCGGTAAATTCAGGGAAGGTGTTGGTTGACAAAAGAATGGACAAGGCCTCTTTCCATCGGCCGCTGCTGACAAATTCATTGAATTCCGGGATCACATTGGCCACAGGACACCCGAATCCGTGGCAGAAGGGCGTGCCGCAGGTCATGCACCTCCGGGCCTGGTTGCGGATCTCATCATTGTCCAACATGAGCTCAACTGCTTTATAATCTTTCAGTCTTTCCTTTATATGTCTGTATCCAGGATCCCTGCGCTCTATTTTTTTTTCAGGTGTTTGGTTAACCGTCCTGCACCTCCCGTCTTTTTGTCTCCTGATCTTCCAGGCTCATCTCTCCGAGAATTTTTCGGTATTCCATGGGAAACACTTTGATGAAAAAGGGCAGATTGGCTTCAAAATCATTGATAATCATCTCTGCAACACCACTGTTGGTATAATTATAGTGTTTTTTAAGCAATTGATAGAGTTCATCAATATCTTTCTGGGTATCCACCAGTTCCAGGTCCACCATGTCCAGATTGCACCGCTGGTCAAATTTATGATCCCTGTCAAACACATAAGCAATGCCCCCGCTCATGCCGGCGGCAAAATTCACCCCGGTTTCCCCGATCACCACAACCCGTCCCCCTGTCATATACTCGCACCCGTGGTCCCCTATTCCTTCTACAACAGCCGTGGCACCGCTGTTTCGAATGGCAAACCGCTCCCCTGCCTTTCCGTTTAAATACATTTCTCCGGATGTGGCGCCGTACAAAAGCACATTGCCGGCCAGAATATTGTCCTGAGGATTGAAATCGGACCGGGTACTGGGCTTGATAATGATTCTGCCCCCGGACAGCCCTTTGCCGGCGTAATCATTGGCCTCGCCGGTGAGGACAAGGGTCATGCCCCTGGCGGCAAACGCGCCGAAGCTCTGTCCGGCTGATCCGGAAAACAGGCAGGTGATGGTATCCGCTTCAAGGCCGGCATGGCCGTATTTTCTGGCAATTTCTCCGGCAAGCATGGTGCCGGTGGCCCTGTTGATATTGCATATTTTTTTGTGGATTACCACCTTTTCCTTTGACTTCAGGGCGGGTTCAGCTTCTTTTATCAGGTCTTTGTCAAGGATATTTTCCAGATCCTCCCTCTGGGACCGGTTAAACCGGCGGGAAAGGGGGTCGTCTTTTTCAGAATGATACAAAATTTTTGAAAAATCCAGACCTTTTGATTTCCAGAAGGAAACCGCCTTGTTTTTATCAATTAAATCGGATCTGCCGATCATGTCCTCCATTTTTTCAAAACCCAGCATGGCCATATACTCCCTGACCTCCCTTGCCACCATGGTAAAAAAATTGACCAGATGCTCAGGCCGGCCTTTAAAATGTTTGCGCATCTCAGGATCCTGGGTGGCAATGCCCACTGGACAGGTATTTTTGTGGCATTTCCGCATCATGACACAGCCCAGCACCACCAGAGCAGTGGTGGCAAACCCAAACTCTTCTGCCTCGAGCAGAGCGGCAATGACCACGTCCCGTCCGGTTTTAAGCTGTCCATCGGTCTGAATGCGTATTCTGTTTCTCAAATTGTTCAAAATCAGGGTCTGCTGGGTTTCACTGAGACCCAGTTCCCAGGGGGCGCCTGCGTGCATGATGGAGGAAAGGGGAGATGCCCCGGTTCCTCCGTCATGTCCGCTGATGAGGACTGTGTCGGCCCGGGCCTTTGCCACACCTGCCGCAATGGTGCCAACCCCTGCTTCTGAAACCAGTTTTGGTGAACAAATGCCGCTCTCCGTCTTTTCTGAAATTGTATTTTCCCCCGCAGGGAAGAAGGGTGAGGATATCCTGGGATGTTTTAAAGGCGGCCCTGTACCTTTCATTGGTTTCCCTGGCAATTTCGTTTATGCCGATACCTTCAACATGGGTGGCGGTATTGGGGAAATACCGGTTGACCAGATCGGCATTCAGGCCCACAGCCTGGAAAATCTGGGCACTTCTGTAACTTCTCAATGTAGAGATCCCCATTTTGGACATGATTTTCAATAATCCCTTGCATATGGATTTGATGTAGTTTTCAATGGCCGTGGTCGTGTCAATGGGCCTGTCAAAGGTATTTTTCACTGCCATGGCAGCAATGATGTCAAAGGCAAGATAGGGATTGACAGCTGTGGCACCGTACCCTAAGAGCAGCGCCATATGCATGACTTCTCTGGCTTCCCCGGTTTCCACAATAATACCTGATCCGGTTCTCAGCCCCTTTTTGCCAAGGAACTGGTTAACAGCGGATACAGCCAGCAGGGCAGGAACGGGTGCCATGCCTTGACTGAGGGTCTTATCGCTGAGGATGAGAACGGAAACCCCTGTTTCAACCAGGTGTTCACAATGTCTGCAGATCCTATCAACAGCGGTTTCAAGGGCGCTGCCATCGCCTCCGGCCGGGTATTCAAGGGCCACCCGGCTGCATCTGAATCTTTCAATATTCAGGGCTTCAATCCGCTTTAAATCCTCATTGGAGATAATGGGATGCTTGATTTTTATCAACCGGCTGTTCTTTGGACGTTCCACAAGAATATTGCCGGGGTTGCCGAAAAACGTCATCAAAGACATCACCAGTTCCTCTCTGACAGAATCAATGGGGGGATTGGTAACCTGGGCAAACAGCTGTTTAAAATAGGCATAGAGCATCTGATTTTTTTCTGAAAACACGGCCAGGGGCGAGTCTGTTCCCATGGAGCCGACAGGTTCCTGTCCGTCCCTGGCCAGGGCGGCGAGAATGATCTGCTCGTCCTCCCGGGTATATCCAAATAATTTTTTGCGAAAGAAGATATGTTCCGTGTCTGGATTAAAACAGTCAATACCGGCGTAAAAGCCCCGTATGCTGATTTTGTTCTCCTTTACCCATCTCCTGTAGGGGTGTTTTCTGGCGCAGAGATTTTTTATTTCATTGTTTTTCATGATTCTTTTTTTATTAAAATCCACCAGAATCATTTCCCCGGGCCTTAACGCGCCTTTTTCCATTATTTCTTCAGGTGTAAAATCAAGCACACCGGTTTCTGATACAAATACCATGAACCCGTTTTTTGTGATGGTATAGCGGGCCGGGCGCAGCCCGTTTCTGTCCAGCTGGGCACCGGTCTGAATACCATTGGAAAAGGCAATGGCAGCGGGTCCGTCCCAGGGTTCCATCATACCGGCATGGTATTCAAAAAATCCCCTGAGGTCGTTGCCCAGGGGGTATTTTTTTCCCCATGCCTGGGGGACCATCATCATCATTGAGTGGGCCGGGGACCGTCCGGCCTGGGTGAGCAGTTCAAAGACATTGTCCAGGCAGGAAGAATCACTGCCCTTTTCATTGACAACAGGCATGATCTTTTTTAGGTCGCTGCCGAACAGGTCAGAGGACAAAAGCGGCTCCCTTGACCGTATATGATTGAGATTGCCCCGTATGGTGTTGATTTCTCCATTATGGGCAAGAAATCGAAAGGGCTGGGCCAGTTCCCAGGCGGGAAAGGTATTGGTGCTGTATCTCTGATGAACAACCGCCATGGCGCTTACAATCTGTTGATGGGTCAGGTCAGGGTAGAAGTCTGACAGCTGGTTTGCCGTAAACATTCCCTTGTAGACAATAGTGGTGGCAGACAGGCTGGGTATATAAAAGGCGGTTTTGTTTTTAAAGCAGTCAAGGGCTTTGTTTTCAATACTTCTTCGTATAATATAGAGCTTTCTGTTGAGACCGGGCAGGTCAAGGATGGTTCCATCTATAAAGCACTGCATGATAACCGGGCATTGATCTTTTGCCTGCCCGGCAATGGCATTGATATTAACAGGAGCCTTCCGCCATCCCAGAAAGTCAAGTCCCTCTTTGCATACGGTTTCTTCTACAATCCGGATACACAGGCTGCGCTCCTTTTCTTTTTGGGGCATAAAAAACATGCCAACGCCGTAATCACCTGGATCATTGATCTGAATTCCAGATATCCTGCATTGATGTTTAAAAAATTCATGGGGAATCTGAAAGAGGATGCCGGCCCCGTCACCGGTTGTCATATCCCCGCCTATGGCCCCCCTGTGCATGAGATTTTTTAATACCTCAAGGCCCTTTTTTATGATGCCGTGGTCCTTTGTTCCGTCAATGTTTATGGTAAACCCGACACCGCATGAGTCATGGGGCGCATTCCCATTTTCCCGGTCGACCAGCTAACTTTTTTAGCATGAATTAAATGTTTAGAAATCAAATAGTTAAAGTGATCTCAGTATTGTATATTTTTAACAAAGGTTTTCTGCTATGCCCT
>JAYEJJ010000008.1:0-7108 GCA_034660495.1 Thermodesulfobacteriota bacterium
GTGTGGAGTACCTTGGGATGACTATATATTCCAATGTAACGTAGTCAGTTAAGACTTAGGCTAATCAACCGGGCTTACAAGTTACCTTGCAAGCCCCTCGGTCTTTAGCCGAGGGGTTGTTGACAAGTCAACTCCCTTATTTTTTCACCCAATCTTTGGCATCCTTCATATGACCTCAAAAGTACTTTACAGTCTTTTGGGGAAAGCCTCTACAAATGAGGAATGATCAAAAAAAGTGTAAAGTACTTTTGAAGGATGCCCAATCTTTCAGGAAAAAACAAATAGGGTTCCTATTTGGCTTTATACCCAATCACTGCGTAATCCTGAGGACCATAAAATTCTTCAATCAATGTCGACGGACCGGATTCAACCATATCCCGTGCCCGTGCTCCCTCATCAAAAGGGTGCAGGCGTAGAATATGGCACTGCACAAATCCCCTGGCCTCCAGCAGATACTGGGTCGTAACCGGCGGCAACGGGTTGCAGTGGGTCGGATCAATATAAAAGTTGCAGGAACCCACCTTCATGTTTTCCGGATTCGGGGTTTCGAAAATAACAATGCCTCCAGGTTTGAGTACCCGCAATGCTTCATCCAGTAGAGCAATCAGAGTTTTTAAGGGAAGGTGCTCAATCAGGTGAAAGGAGGTGATGGCACCTGCTGTTTCCGGCTTTAAGTCTCTCAGATATGACAGGGCATCCCTTTCTACAATATCCAGTCCAATGTCCCGGCACCCGGACACAAACACCCGGTTGATGTCTACACCAATGGCTGTTTTGCTATTTTCCTTCAACAGTTCAAGCCACTCGCCTCTGCCGCATCCCAGGTCGATAATCGGGGCATCGTCTGTGCCGATGCCGGCCTGGTCAATGGTTTCCAGGCATACCTGCTGGCGGCCTTTGATATCTTCCCGGGTACCCCTAAACCGGTCTTCAAAGGAGGCATACATGGCATCCAGCAGATGGTCTTCTTCAGACACCATGTTTTTTATCTGATCCTCGGAAATGGGTTCAGGCATGCGTTTGCGTGTTTCTTCCAGGAGCAGTGCCAGGCGGCGGTGCTGGTCAAGCAGGTTGCGTTTCACGTCACTGATGGATTTGGACAGAGAGCCGGAAAGATCAGTCACATGCGACTTGTCTGATTTCTCCGACAGCCGGCTGCTAAACTGCTCGGTCAACTCCTGTGATTTTTCCGCCATGTGACTGGCAAATTCTTCTGTCAGCTGATTCATTTTTTCCTCCACATCGCTCTGCTGCGCTTTTTCCGACACTGCCTGGGTCAAGCTTTCTATGGATGCTGACAGCCGGGATGAAAGATCAGTCACCTGGGACCTGTCTGATTTCTCCGACAGCCGGCTGCTAAACTGCTCGGTCAACTCCTGTGATTTTTCCGCCATGTGACTGGCAAATTCTTCTGTCAGCTGATTCACTTTTTCCTCCACATCGCTCTGCTGCGCTTTTTCCGACACTGCCTGGGTCAAACTTTCTATGAATGCTGACAGCCGGGATGAAAGATCAGACACCTGGGACCTGTCTGATTTCTCCGACAGCTGGCTGGCAAAATGCTCGGTCAACCCCTGTAATTTTTCCACCATGCGACTGGCAGATTTTTCCGTCAGCTGATCAATCTGCTGCCGCAAATTATGCTCCCTCAGCACCTGGTAAGCTTCAAAGTTCTGAAAATTCTTTACATAAACAGGAAGTCTGAGCCAGGCGATAAGCCAGCGAACCCCATATCCCAGAATCGGGGTTTTTCCCAGCATTCTGATTGCCAGAGGTGTCAGCAGGCCTTTTACGGGAAACTTTTTTTCCCGTCCTTCCGGCGAATACCGCAAACGGCCAATAATTTCCTCTTTGGTGTAAATGCCTTGCCGCAATGCGTTCAGATAGTGATTGAATCCTTCCAGGTCAGGCGTGCGGTGCAAGATAAACCGATACACCAGGGTGATAAAATGGTGATCATGGTATTGCAAAAACTGATTCAGGGGCCATTGTTCTTTCTCTTCTGGTTCCGGCACAGATTCTTCAAGCTTTGGCATATTTAGCTCAAAATTCAGGAAAATGGTATTTTGAGACTGATCAAAGGGTGCATGAGAACTTATGTTTTGCAACTGTCCGTGACCAGCTGAATTAGAGCTAAAATTATTTTTGCGGTGCTGAACCTCCTGTCTGATACGGCGCATCAGTTCATCCACATCTATTTCAGGCATATCCTGTTATCCTTCATTCAAAACTCCAGTTACTTTTATCTCGGGTTCAATCCATAAACAACCCACAAATTCTTTTTTATCTGTATTGATAACATTAAATACCAGGGCCAGGTCCCGCCATTCATAATTTGTAGTCAAATGGTTATCTCGGTCATGAAGTGCGGTCTGAATCGAATAGCTTCCAAGTCCCAGGTTAGCCGGAAAAAGAATACTGAATTCATATTCATCGCCCTTTAATGGTTTTTTGATCACCTGCTTTGTGTGCCAGGTATTGGTGCCGTAAATGATTTGGCCAAGGCGGTCCCTGATGCCATATCCCAGAACAAGGGAGTCCAGATCATCATGGACCTGTACCTGTATCCGAAGCTCGATGGACTCTCCCACATTGACAAATTCAACAGCATGTCCCTTGCTGTTGTAAAGGCCTATCTGTTTGACCCTGGCCTGACCTGTGCCGGACATAGTCTGATGCCTGCCTCCCTCCAGTGTTTTAACTTCTACTGTGGTGTTTTTTTTTTCGGCTAACAGAGCATTGTAATAATCGGTAACTTCTTCAGGGTCACCATCTTTTATGACAAATCCATTTTCAAGCAGGATGGCCCGGTCGCAGAGGGCCTGAATCGCAGATCTGTCATGGGATACAAACAGCAGGGTCGTCCCGGCTTCCCGGAACTGCCGGATACGTTCAAAGCTTTTATGCTGAAAATAGCTATCCCCTACAGCCAAGGCCTCATCAACAATCAATATAGCCGGGCGCTTGGCTGTGGCCAAGGCAAATGCCAGCCGCACCTGCATACCGCTGGAGTAGATTCGGACCGGCTGGTCAAAATAATCGCCGATTTCTGCAAAATCAGCTATATGAGATATCAGCTCATCCATTTCGCTGGCCCTGAGGCCATGAAGCTGCCCAGACACGTAACAATTCTGACGTCCTGTAAACTCCGGATGAAACCCCATGCCCAGTTCCAGCAAAGCAGAAATTCTACCTGCCACCTGCACGGTGCCGGTGGTGGGCCTTGTTGTACCAGTAATGATTTTGAGTAACGTGCTTTTGCCGGCACCGTTCACCCCGATAATACCGAGAGACTGTCCCTGCTCCACATCAAAGGAAATCTCACGCAATACCCATATGTCCTCATGGTGGGTTCCCATGCCAAACCATTCGGCCATGCGGCCATATTTACGGGAATACCGCTTATAAGCCTTGCTGATGTTATGTATATGGATCATGGATTTACAATTCATCGACAATTTCTCCCTGAAGCTTGTGAAAAGCGAGTATCCCAAGCAATACAAAAAACACCCCTAATATGCACGGGTAAATCAGGGTATACCAGTCTGGCAGCGCATGTTCAAGAAAAATTCCCTGATACGCCTTAATCAATGGCCACAAAGGGTTCAGGTTCATAAGGTCTACGGCCAGAGGGGGCAGAATTGTAGACACATATACAATGGGCGTCAGCCAGAACCAGAACTGCAGAATCACCTGTACGCTTTGCTGAATATCCCGGTAAAAGACATTGATCGTTGCCAGGAGCATTCCCAGGCCGATGGTAAACATCAGCTGGATTATCAGCACCGGAATCGCAGCCCATATTATCCATCCTGGAAAGGCATCTGCTATGACGAGAAAAAAAAAATACAATGCCATTGTGATGGCAAAATTCAGTACACTGGAAACCACCACAATAATAGGCAGACAGAGTTTTGGAAAGTGAATTTTTTTGAGCAGATTAGCACTCTCAACAAATATGCCGACACTTCTGCCCAGTATTTCTGTAAACAGGTTAAAGGTCAAAACACCTGCGCAAAGATAGATGGAATAGGCAAATTTCGAATCATGGGCCGGCATCCCCGGCCGCATAATATTGGTGAAAATAACGGTGAAAATAAGGATAGTTGTTAAGGGAGGAGCCAGCAGCCAAAGTGGGCCAAACTGGGTGCCAATCCACCGGGTCTGAAACTCGCGTTTGACCGAGCTCCACATAAAATCCCGAAACGCCCACACATCCTTGAGCATAGCGGTACCAATAATCAATTTTACTCCTTCCCAGGCCTTTCATGAGGTCAAGCCTGCGACTTTGTCGTCTTTTTCTGTTTTCCCTGCTCGGCTTTCTTTTATGTTATATTATGGTATAAGACAGAAAGAAACCGAGCCAAAAATTATTATTTAACGTTTCAAACCTTTACCGAGCTGAAGTTCGAATCCTGCCCGGCCATTCAAAAAATTTGATTGTTCACGGATAATCTTATATAGTAAGGTAGTGCAACCTAACCAATATAAAAGGAGTTACCCGTGAACAAGAACTCATTTATAAACCAGTTTTCCGAAAAAATCAAATTCAATTACACCTGCTTTGACCGGGTTATTATCCGCGGATACATCCTCAGATTCTTCTCAGCAGCCGCTGTAGTCCTTTTTTTAAAAGCCATAATGACCGACTTCTGGACTGCTGTGCTGATGTCGACACTGCCACGATCCAATCCAACCGCAATTTCTAAATTACTTATCGTTTCCAGCCATTAAACGGCAACTACATCGATCTGGCTGGGGTCAGCAACGCCCACAAGTGTTAGACAAACTGGTTCGTCGCCGTTTTCGTCATTACCGAAATGGATGAGAATATCCCCGGCGAAGGGATCTTGTTGAACGGTAATATCATCAGGGGTCTGACCCACTTAAGTATTTGGTATTAAAGGGGATTTGGTTAAAAAATGCTTGTTTTTGGCTCTTAAAAGCAACTTTTCGGGGGTGAAAACAGGGTTTTAAGGGATACCCCCCTGGTGGTTGCATGTCATGGTTTGAAAAGGGCTTTCAGATCCGGGTCCTCCAGGAGGGCGGGGTCGGCCTGGGCCACGTCCCGGGTCGGGTCCTGGATATAGGTTTTTATGTCTTCGTATTCTTTGAGGCGGCGTTTTAAAAACCGGACGGTGAGGCGTAATTTTTCTTCAAACCCGCTCGGGGTCAGGATGTAGGCATACCGCAGGTGGCTTTTGGCACCCTTGAAATTTTCCAGTTTGATGAATCCCTTTTCCTTCAGCCCGGACAGGCAATAATTGACCCTGCCCAGGGCCACTCCCATTTTGCGGCTCAGGTCCCGCTGGAACATGTGGGGGTTTTCTGCCAGCAGTTGCAAAAGCTGCAGGCGGATGTAATGTTGGGTGTCAGATGTTGCGGTCATGGGTGGATAGATATAGCTCCGCTCCTTCGGTTACATGGGGGTTCCGGGTAAACGAATGGGTAGTTCAAACAGAGAACGTATATAGTTGGGTTTGGGGGGGATGTCAAGGGGAAAAATATGTTTGGGGGTCTGACCCCGTTAACCTCTTGTAATTAAAAATAATTTAATGCAAAAAAATGCTGACTTTGCGTCTTAAACCATGCTTTTTGGGGGCAAAAACAGCTGTTTAAGTTTTTTGTGGGGTCAGGCGCTGCTCATCATTTTTACAAGGGTGCGGGCGCGTTGCCCCACCTGATTGTACCACCGGGAGTCCTTCATCTCCGCAGCAGCCTGGACAAAATCCTGATTTTTAACGGCGGCAATCATTTTTTTAAAATATCTGAAGCGGTTGGGTCCCAGGTTAAACCGCATATCCACTCCCTGGGCCAGGATATCTTCAAAACGGCTGTATTCTTCATCGCTCTGAAAAACAGCCTGTTTTGCGTTCCCCCGGAGCATGACATGATACACAGCACACCATACCACTATAAATAAAAAAATCAAATCCTGCATGTTTTTCCCCATCAACGTCCAATAACCTCAAAAAGGCAGGCCTAACCCCTGCTCACACCCAAATTGCGTTTAAGATCCCCTCCCGGATAGCAGGCAGAGGGATGTCGTAGTCCTCTTTTCTCCGCAAGGCAGATATCTCTATCTTTTTCTCCATGTAAAGTTGAACAAAATCCATAATTTTTTCCGGCATCGCCAATAAACCGTTGTTAATAGTGGTCGAATTTATCAGATCAGCCCTGTTTTCAGACCTAAAACGGGAAACTCTGAACCGCGCATAGGAATATTCATCCGGAAGTGTGGAACAAAATAAAAGCAACCCGCCAATGGCAGGATGACAAGTATGATCATACCGTTGCGCAGCCTTGATTTTTACAAAATAGTCAAGATTTGGTTTAATTTTTAACCCACGTAATTCAATAAATTTTTCAAGCAGCCGCATATCTAAAATATCACAGTCAAATGAAAGATCAATCTCTTGATCAAGGCTGATATTTCTGGCCTGTCGTCTCAATTCAGCTGCAACCTGAGAATCCGCTTTTCTGCTGGTTGAACCAACCCTTACAAAAATACCCCCATCAGGACCAAGTCTTCTCAAATAATAGGGCTTGTTCGCTCCTGGTAAAATTCTAATGATAAAGATGATCTTATCTTCAAAAGCGATAGTTTGAAAAAAAACATTGGGAATGGGTGAAATTGAATCATATATAATGCTCGCCAGTTTTTCTTCCAGCGCAAAAGGTTCTTCCTTTATCCCTGTTACAGTGCGGTTATCATCCACACCAACATAAACATTGCCTCCGGAGCCATTTGCAAAGGCAGCCACTGTTTTTAATAAGTTTTCTCTATTTTTTGGAATCTCTTTTTTAAATTCCAGTGTCTTTCCTTCAGGTTGTTTGAGAATTTCTTGTATTTTCATCTCAGCCTCTCAGCAATGCAATGTCATTCAAAATTATTTTTTTTGACGTATCATCTTGTAATCATAGTTTAAAAAAAAGTGCTTAACTTTTTGGCTTTGCCATGAGATCCTTATATTGTATAGATGTTACTGAAAAATAAGGATCTTAGAAATGGCGAATATTATATCATTAGCAGAAGATGTTGAGATTCATGAGGTAATTACTTATGTTGAAAAATTTCCCAATTTATCACGCAGAGAACTTGCAAATA
>JAYEJJ010000009.1:0-7094 GCA_034660495.1 Thermodesulfobacteriota bacterium
CAACAAAATACTCAAATAATACCATTTTTAGAGCCAAGTAAAAAATCTTCAAAACAACCTGATTTCAATGGGCAGAAAATGGCAGGAACCTTATGTGCTAATGGATAGCTAAATTCTACACCCCAGGAAACGTCTGATCTCCTTTGGTTCTCAATATTCCTGACAGATAACCGTTGGGGGTTCCTGATCGGCTGTTTCATATAAAAAATAAGTAAAGTGTCCCTGTATTTAAATGGACTTGAATAAAATCATATTCTACCGACTGCCGGTTTTTTTATACTGTATTTTTATTTTCTGGCAGTCCTCATACGCCAGTCCGGATTCCCTGCCCTGTTTTCCCTTTTCAGACAAAATCATGCATTTTGGAGGATACGGACTGCTCGGGGTATTGGTGATCAGGGCCCTTTACAGAGAAAACCTGAATTTCAGCAGAAAAGGGCTTATCCTTTCAGCCATTGTTTTTTCAGCCCTGTACGGGCTGTCAGATGAAATTCACCAGTCCTGTGTATCCCAGCGGTCAGCGGAAGCCCTTGACGTTGCAGCCGATGCACTTGGATCTGCTGCAGGTGTGCTGATCTATTCACTGGGAAAGGAGACGTTTCTAAAAAAACCGCAGTCGGCGGCCGGAAAAACAAAACAATAACAGAAGATCTGAACATATAAAATAAAATCCCCTGCAGCAGAATTTTTCCTTCCGCTGCAGGGGATATTTATTTCAAGCTGGAAATTATTAATTAAGTCTTAGAATCAGAGTTCTGTTTCCGGATGGAACACATTAACACCCTTAAGGTCTTCTCCAAGGTATTCACGCTCATTGGGACCAAGGATGCCAAGGGAGAGGCATATCAACGACCACAAATGAACAACAGGATAGTTCCCTTCGTAATGCTCGCTGAGCTCATGGATCTGGGCGTGGCAGTTATGACAGGCAGCAATGCAGTAATCTGCGCCTGTGGCCTTGATCTGCTCATCCTTGATCTTCCCGTAGGCAAGTCTTTCGTCCTTGTACCCGGACTGGAGAAAGCCGCCGCCGCCGCCGCAGCAGAAATTATTGGATTTATTGGGAGTCATGTCCACAAAATTTTCTTCCCCCACAACAGATTTAACGATAAATCTTAAATCATCAGCAATGGCATCTCCGTAGGATTTACGGACGATCTGACATGGATCCTGAACAGTGAATTTAATCTTTAAATCCTTGTTCCAGTCGGAGTTCACCTTGAGTTTGCCCTCACGAATCCACTTTGCATAGTACTCGTAAATATTTTTTACTTCAAAATCGTGATCAATGTTGAATTTTTTCAGTCCTGCCAGGACTGAGTAGGTGACGTGCCCTCACTCGGTATTGAGAAACGTCTTACACCCCACTTTTTTTGCAGCCTCGGCGGTCTGGGTGGTTAAATGCTTCCAGGCATCATCGTCTGCCAGAAACATGCAGTAGTTCTCACCGCCCCATCCCTTGCTGGTATAGGTCCAGTTGGCACCGACCAGATGCAGTATCTTCCAGAGGGGCACAAGTTCATCCGGCTCTGTTACCGGCTCCCGTGAATTCTGATTGAGAACAAACTCGGCCCCTTCCTTGTCAATGGGGGCTTCCATGTCGGCAAATTCGGGCTGGGCTTCCTGATACTCTTCAAGTACATCCCCCACAACAAACTCGAAATCGTCCATGGGGGTTCCCATGGCACTGCCTGATTCATTGGCCAGTGCTGCATCACAGGAGCCAAGAATACCTTTGGGCCGTGTCTCCCTGGGCCATGAGGCCCTGGCATAATAAACAAGCTGTGGAATATTGATTTCCATGGGGCAGACATAAACACACCGCTGGCACAGTGAACACATCCAGACCCAGTCTGAACTCAGGATCTCCTCGTCCATCCCAAGAGCGGCCATTCTAAGGAATTTCCTCGGATCCATACCGGCAAGTCCTGTGGCAGGGCATCCCGAGGCACATGCCCCGCATGTAAGACAGGCATTGAGGTTGCCGCCGTCGGGCAGAAGCTCCATTACCTTATCCTTAAAAACGCTCTTTCTCTCTCCTCCAATTTTAATAGCTGCTTCTCCCATGCTTTACTATCCTCCATAATTATATTACAACTTAAGCATATTAACCTTTTAAGCATTACACAGCACATTTCAAATAATTCTCATAGTTTTTTCTCTTATTATTAAGAGCATGTCAACATATTTCATAAAAAAACTTTAACTGGATGATCAAATTTTTATATTTATTTCTCGAAAATGGGGTCAGGCCTGGATTATTGTGATTATCTTCCCTGTCCAGCATAAGGGATCTTCCAAAAATAATCCACGCATCCTGCTTGTCTTTTTGCCCATCTCCCGGGTTGCGCCAATGGGACATATTTCTCGTCGTGGATAATTACAATAACCCAGGCCTTACTCCTCACAGGAACAGAGCAGCCCTTGGAGACGGCGCTATTCAGAAAAAGTGACCATCGAGTTTAAACAATTCAAATTTCAAGTCCGAAATTCACATCATGCATGAATCAGTAAAGTGAAGACAAGGAAAACCAGGGGCTTGAGACTGAGGGCTGAGGGCTGATAGCTGATAGCTGATAGCTGATAGCTGAGGGCTGATAGCTGATGGCTGATTCCCAGGTCATACCAGGTGGTGGTACCGTGCAGGTACAGGAAAAATCCTTGGAAAATTTCCCAGAGGATTTTTGTCCATTAAAAATCTGCACCCAAAAGCGGATTTCAATATGTCCGGTTCCAGCACAGATTCCGGAGGACCTGAGCAAAGAACCTCCCCTTTTTTGATTAACACCATGGCATTGGCATACATGGCAGCAAGGTTGATATCGTGGGACACCATGACGATGGTAATGCCGGTTGTCTGCTTTAACTGCTCAAGAAGATCCATCAGCTGAACCTGATGGGCCAGATCAAGGGCCGATGCCGGCTCATCCAGAAGCAGGATGTCAGGCTCCTGGCATATGGCCCTGGCCAGAAACACCCGCTGCCGCTCCCCCCCGCTGATCTGATCAATTCTCCGGTCTCCAAGGGATGAAATTCGGGTGGTTTCCATGGCTGCGCTTACCTTTTGTTTATCACTTTCAGAATACATTCCAAGAAATCCCTGATGCGGGGATCTTCCCAGGGAAACAATCTCCTCAACGGTAAAGGGAAACTGGTCTGACACGTTCTGGGGAACATAGGCGGTATGCCGTGAAAAGGCCCGTCTGGAATACTCAGCAATATTTTTCCCTGATACAATAACCCGGCCGGTTCTGCTTCTGAGAATATTGGCCATGATCTTCATCAGGGTTGATTTTCCCGACCCATTGGGACCGATAATGGTAAAAAAGGACTTTTTTTCAATCTCAAACGATATATTGGAAAGCACATTTATCCCGTCATAAGCATAGGACAGATGTTCAACCGTTACAGCGCTCAAAATCAGGCCCTCCCCTTTTTCAGCAAAATGATAAACAAAGGGGCCCCGATCATGGCAGTGATAACGCCTACTGGAATTTCGCCCTGACTGGGAATCCACCGGGCTAGCAGATCACAGATCACCATATAGGCACCGCCCCCGAGAATACAGGCCGGCACCAGAACTCTGTGATCCGGCCCCAGGGCAAGACGGAAGATATGGGGAACCACAAGCCCAACAAAGCCCATGAGTCCGCACTGACACACCGCTGCACTGACCATAAAGGAAGAGCTGACCAGCAGGGTCCAGGTAACAACCTGGATATTAACCCCCATGGAACTGGCCATATCTTTTCCCATGAGCAGAAGATTCATGGCATGGGAAAGAAAAAAAATCACCAGAAAACAGGGAACAATGCAGACCGCAAGAATACCTGCTTCAAACAGAGTGGAAGAAGACAGATCCCCCATGAGCCAGAACATGATATTGTGAATTTTGCTGTTCTGGGTCAGGGAAATCAAAAACATGATAATGGCCGAACAAAATGAATTCACAACCACCCCGGAGAGCAGCATGGCATCCTTTTTTAAAGAAACTTTGCCCGCGGACATGACAATCACAAGCACCAGAGTGGCCATGCTGCCGATAAAAGCGGTCAGTCCTACCCCGGGAAACCTGGAAAACCCAAGTATGATGCCGATAATGGCGCCAATGGCAGATCCTCCGGAAACCCCCAGAATATAGGGTTCGGCCAGGGGATTTCTTAAAAGCGCCTGAAAAACAAGCCCGCCCGTGGAAAGAACCGCACCTGCCATGAGTGCCATCAGCACCCTTGGGAACCGGATGCGCCAGACAATGTCGGCCATCATGGGATCTGCCGGATCAGATGAAAAAAGCATGTCCCCTAAAACTGAAAACCCCGTTAAAGATGTGGATCCAACAGCCAGCCCCAGAAAACATGCCCCCCCGAGAACACCCAAAAGTAGAAAAACAAGGCAGGCGATACTGAACACTGAGCGTCTAATCATCAAACAGCTCCGGATGAATCAGCCGGGCCAGCATTTTAAGGCCGTCAACCATTCTCGGGGTGGGCCGGTCCAGAATATTTGAATCCACAATATAGATCTGATTTTTCTGAACAGCTGACAGCTGGGGCCAGCTGGCCCACTGTTTTTTGACCCTTTCAAAAAGTTCAGCCCGCGCCATGGATGTGATAATAATAATATCAGGGTTCATGCAGAGCACCTCTTCCCTGGAAAATCTGGGATAGGCAGATGATCCGCCCCTGCCCAGGTTGATCCCCCCTGCCCTGACAATGAGCTCATTTAAAAAAGTATTTTCCCCGACAGTCACAATGGGAGATATGCCGATCTGAAAAAACACCTTTGGCCTCAGCTCTGATTGAGAAACAAGGTTGTCCACCCGTTTAATCCTGGATGTCATTTCCCGGGCAAGATCATCGGCTTTTTCCTTTGCATTGAGCAGGTCTCCAATCTGGTAAACCGCATTGATCACTGAATCCAGATCTACCGGGTTTACAGCATACACGGGTATGCCAAACGCATTGAGACGGTCCACTGTGGCCTTGGGATTGCCGTCCTTTACGGCAATGCAGAGATCCGGATTCAGGGCAACGATTCTTTCAAGGTCCAGATGAACATAGGAGCCCACCTTGGGAAGCTTTTCTGCAGGCAGCGGAAAATCACTGTACAGGGTGGCGCCTTTTAAACGGTCCTCTCTGCCCAGGGCATAGATAATTTCTGTAATACTTGGCGCAAGGGAGACCACCCGGCCGGGATCTTCAGGAAAACAAATTTCCCTTCCCACCTGATCAACGGCTGTTCTCATGGATTCATTGCCGGCATAAAGGTCAGGAGGAAAAAGAAAAAGCACTGAAAAGCAAACGGCAAACCCGATCTTTTTAATGACAGGAAATAAAATTCTATTAATGCATTGGGCAGTTTTCACACTCATCCGTCCTTATCTTTTTTATGCCGTATCACTCTATTATCAAGTTTTTTGAACAGCACCGCCCCCAAGGGTTGTTCCTAATCGGTTCTTCCATAGAAAAACTTGATAATCGAGTATCAGGGATTTATTCCTCAGCTGTCAATAAGGTTTTGAATACACTGATTTAAATAAAATTGCAAAAAAATTTCAGATTTCAAATAAATACCTTGATCCAACCGGGGTCGCCCTCTCAAAGGCAAACGGTTATTAAACCCCTTCTTTCACAGTACTATCACTCGATCATCAAGTTTTTTGAATACCGCGGCCCTTCCATAAAAACTTGATAACCGAGTTTAAAAAAACAAAAACGTCTTCAGCTTGATAAAAATGCGGTGCTGAATTAGAATGTTTACATTTTGTTAACTTTAATCTTGACAAAAGTATCAATTGATACCAAACTATATGAAAAGACCAACATACAGGGAAATAACCAAAAAACTGAAACAAGCCTGTACTTTTGTAAAAAAGGGACAGGTTCCTTTGATCAATCAGACCCCATTGGCAGTAGACGCTCTTGAGCTGGAATACTCAATAACACTTGACTTGCTGGAAGTTCTCACTGAATTGCTCGATAAGACAGACCCCTCTCACTACACCGGCAGTAGACCTCCCCAAAGATCCTATGAAGATGAAATCTCAGGTTTGGATTTATTTGCTTTTGTAGTGGAAATAGAGCGATTCTCTCATCCCGTGTATTATAAGTTTTCAGTTTCTGAGGATGGCCTCTGGCTGGTTTCTCTGCATAAAGACAGAAAAAATAAGGAGGTGCCATGATTCAAATGAATTGCCCCAGGGGCCACGGTGCCATGGAAGAAAAAAAAATAGAAAAGACTGTCTCTTTTAAAGGGATTGACGTAAAAATTTATGAAGACGCTTTTGTATGCCCGGTGTGTAATTTATCCGCCGGGACGATTCTGTCTGCAACTGGAATTCAGCAAACCATTGCTGAAGCATACAGGGAAAAAACCGGTTTATTGACAGGAGAAGACATTAAACGGCTGCGCAAAGAAAAAGGAATGACACAAGCGGATTTGGCTAAAGCAAGCGGTTTTGGTATAGCTTCTATCAAACGATGGGAAACCGATGCTGTTCAAACACAGTCAGCAGATAAAATGCTGCGATACCACCTGCTTGATGAATGCATGGAAAACAACATAACGGGAAAAAGGGAGTTTTCTATTCCGCGAATCAAATTGGTTGCCAATACCTTTGAAAAAATTCTTGGGCGAGCCTTACTGGTCGAAAATGATAAGATGTTATTTACCGCTAAATACCTGTGGTATGCGGATATGTTTGCGAAAAAAGAGCTGGGCAGAAGCATGACCGGCGCATCTTATGCACATCTGCCCTGGGGGCCTCAATTGAATAATTACAGGGATTTGTTGGAAGACATCCGAAATGCGGATACTTCAAAAACAGAAAGCTTATCTGATTCTGAATTGAATATTATCAGCAGAATTGCCAGACATTTTCCTGAGGATCAAATGGTATTTAATGCCTCTCATAAGGAGCCGGCCTGGCTGAAGACCAGTAAAGGAGAACTGATTTCTTATTCCTGGGCAGACAAACTTCAGAACTCCTGACATCAGCTAATTTTGAATGCATAATCATTTTCTATATATAGTATTTTTTTTTAAAAACAAAGACAATAAGCACAATATATGGTATTTGTCTGGTTTTTTTATGC
>JAYEJJ010000010.1:0-7066 GCA_034660495.1 Thermodesulfobacteriota bacterium
AGACAATAAGCACAATATATGGTATTTGTCTGGTTTTTTTATGCATTTAAAATTACGATCCTAAATTTGAATATTTTCAGTTAAAACAATATATTAGGTTTGTGGTGTCAGGAGCTCTGAAATTAGACCGTTTACACCCGTTGTTTGACGCGGTACCCAAAGCTGTTCTTTTGATAAAGGATTCCATAGTCCTGAAAATCAAAAAAAACTCGCAGAAATTCTAGACAAAGTCATACTTCCCTTCAAAGGTAAGCTTTCTGAAAAAAGAAAAGCAACTGAATATTCAGAAGAATTTTTAGATTTAAAAAGGCAACATTCGGCAGTTGAATCGTCTATAGGTGCCTTACAGAACCATGGATTGAAAAAATGCCCAGATCATGGAATAGACGGCTTTAAGAGATATGTTAGCATGGGGATGTTAGCAAGAAACTTGCAAATCCTTGGTCATGCAATACAGCAAAAAGAATTGAAACATAAAAGGAAAAATTGTTTGGGGTGATTCCCGCAGAAAATTGAACCTGACCTAAAAAAATGAATTCGATTCAAAAAACAAGGGATACTTGCGTCAAAATTTTTTAAAAAATATAATTTTTTTTATAAATGACATTCATAAAAAATTTTTGGTGACCAAAACCAAATTCGTAGGCTTGACAGAGTTTACGAATTTTTTCAAAATGGAGGTTTTCGGTCAGCCACTACTTAATAGCATGCTATAAAAAAGAAAGGGGAATGTCAATTCATTATAAAATTACATTAGCGTATTGACAATCAATTCAGCGTTCAGATGTCATCATATCTTCCAGCTCAATTATTTTCAGGGTGGTTTTCATCATGGAATCCGGTGTCAGTGAAATGGAATCAATCCCCTTTTTTACCAGGAACTCGGCAAATTCAGGATAATCACTGGGGGCCTGTCCGCAGATGCCGCAGTGCCGGTTGTTTTGTCGGGTTCCTTCTATAGCCATGGTGATAAAACGCATAACCCCGGGGTCCCGTTCGTCAAAATCATGGGCGATCAGCTCTGAATCCCGGTCAACCCCCAGGGTCAACTGGGTCAAATCATTGGAGCCGATTGAAAATCCGTCAAACAGACGGCTGAATTCATCGACCCTGAGGATATTGTTTGGAATTTCGCACATCACATAAACTTTTAATCCCTTTTCCCCCCGGTGCAGACCGTTTTTGGCCATTTCCTCAAGTACTTTTTTCGCTTCCCTGATACGCCGGCAGAATGGAATCATGATCACCAGATTGGTCAGTCCCATGTCATCCCGGACCTGTTTCATTGCCCGGCATTCCAGAGCAAACCCTTCCCTGTAACGGGGATCATAATACCGGGAAGCTCCCCTGAACCCTATCATGGGATTTTCTTCCCTGGGTTCAAAATATCGGCCCCCGATCAGGCTGGCATACTCGTTGGTCTTGAAATCGCTCATGCGGACGATGACAGGTTTTGGATAAAAGGAAGCGGCTATGGTTCCCACACCCTGGGCAAGTTTTTCTACAAAATAATCGGTTTTATTTTCATAGCCAAAGGTTAATTTCTCGATTTCAGCGACTTCCCCTTTATCTTCAACCTTTTCCAGATGAATCAATGCCATGGGATGTATCTTGATGTAACTGTTAATGATAAATTCCATGCGGGCCAGGCCCACACCGTCATTGGGAATTCTGGACAGTGAAAAGGCTTTTTCCGGATTACCGAGATTCATCATGATTTTTGTCTTTGGACGTTTAAGGTCCTTTAAACTTACCGTTTCAACACGATACGGCAGAATCCCCTGGTAAACCACTGCATTGTCCCCTTCGGCGCAGCTGATGGTCACGTCCTGTCCTGTTGTAATAACCTGCATGGCTTTGTCTGCGCCCACAACTGCAGGAATGCCCAGCTCCCGGCTGACAATGGCGGCATGACAGGTCCTGCCCCCCCGGTTGGTAATAATGCCTGCAGCGGTTTTCATCACAGGTTCCCAGTCTGGGGTTGTGGTGTTGGATATCAATATCTCTCCGGGTTTAAATTCAGACAGCTGGGAAATATTATGGATCAGACGGGCTTTGCCCGCGGCAATCTTTTCACCAACGCTTTTGCCCATGGTCAGAACAGGCCCTTTTTCTTCCAGAACATAGGTTTCCATAATATCCAGTGAGGTCTGGGAGTGGACGGTTTCCGGCCGGGCCTGGACAATGAACAGATCGCCTGTAATGCCATCTTTGGCCCATTCAATATCCATGGGCCGGGCCAAGCCTGATTTTTTTGAATAATGGCTTTCAATGGTGTCCGCATATCCGGCCAGTGTTATAATATCATCATCGGAAATACAGAATTGCTGACGGTCGGTTTCAGGGACCTCAACATTACGCGTTAATACCTTGGAATCTCCCATGCCGTAGACCATTTTAATCTTTTTTGCGCCAAGATTTTTTTTGATGATGGAACGGTACCCTTTTCTTAATGTGGGCTTGAACACATAGAATTCATCCGGGTTTACAGCGCCCTGAACCACATTTTCCCCCAGGCCGTAGGCACCTGTTATAAAAATAGCATCCCGGAAACCGCTTTCAGTATCAAGGGTAAAGGTAACACCGCTTGACGACAGATCAGAACGAACCATTTTCATCACACCAATGGAAAGAGCCACATCAAAATGGTTAAAGCCATTGTCAATTCTGTAGGATATGGCCCGGTCCGTAAAAAGGGATGCAAAGCATTTGCTACAGGCCTGCCTGAGATCATGATACCCGCAGATATTCAGATAGCTTTCCTGCTGCCCGGCAAAGGAAGCGGTTGGAAGATCTTCAGCTGTTGCAGAACTTCTTACCGCCACATCGGTATCTGGCTCGTATTCCTCGCATAGACAGTCATAGGCCTTTTGAATTTCCAGCCATAGATCATCGGGAATGCCTGCGCCGAGGATGAGATCCCGTGCCTTTTTACCGCAGCGGGCCAGGTCTGCTATGTTGGTTTTATCAAACCCTGTCATGACTTCTTTGAGTGCTTGGAGAATATTGCCGGTTTCAATGACATGGCGATAGGCCTGGGCGGTAATGGCAAACCCGTTGGGAATTTTAATTCCCTGGGGCATGAGTTCACGATACATTTCACCCAGCGAAGCGTTTTTACCGCCCACAAGGGCTACATCGTCATTGGTAATGTCTTTAAACCAGAGAATATATGTGCCGTCTTTTTTCATTTATCTGCCTCCTTTAAGGGTTTCGATTTGACCTGACATATGCAGACGGTCATGGACGGGCGATTGTGAATCATTAATGACTTCAAATCCGGATATGATATCCAGAAGTTCCTCTGTAATGGCATTTTGCCTGGTTTCACGAAAACGGCCCTGCAACTTCTCCTCTAGTTCAATGATATTTTTTTCCGCAGCCTGCATGGCACCAAGCCGGACCGCATTTTCACTGGCAAGGGAGTGGGTAAAGGCCTTGGAAATTGAGGCAAAGATATGCTGATAAAACAGGGTTTCAAACAAAAGGTGCGGGTCAATCCCAAGCATTGGGAAACACCGGGTGGGCCATTTTTCCCTGCGATGCTGTTCATACCAGCTGGGGTCAAGGGGCAGGATTTGATCCAGGCCGGGTTCGTAGGTTGCTGCCCTGCCCAGGTGGTTGTAAAATATGATGAATTTGTCAACAGGTCTGGATTTGCGAACCTTGACGAGACGGTCAACAATATCAACCATTAAATCAGCAATGGCACCCATTGAGGAGGGCAGAGAGAAATGCGCCTCTATTTCTCTATCTTTCATGCCGCTGCGTATCCTTTCCCCGGCTGACCAGAAATGATGACCTGCAGAGTCTGAGGATTCTTTTTCAATAGAAGAAAGGGCATATTCTATTATAACCTCGTTAAATTGCCCGCACATGGCCTGATCAGACCCCAGGACAAGACAGACGCTTTCCGCCTTTTTTCTGCGGGTCTGTAAATGGGGCTGGTTATGAAAAAAGCCATACCAGCCCGAGGCAATCACTGATGTGTATTCATTCATGGCATAGGCTGCTGCCTCGTACTGCCTGATATTTACAGCAGCGAGACTTTTCATGGTTTTGACCACGGAAAGAAGGTCATTGGACGTCTGTATTTTCCGCCTCAGGGTTTCCAGGGTTGCCATGATCAGGTCTCCATTGTTTTTTCAGGTAGATCATCCATATCTGTAACAGTCCCTTTATGGTGATCCGCTAAAGGGTGATCATGATGCAGTATGCGTTCATTATCACCCGGATCGGACGGTTGACCCCCGGCAATGGTTTTACGCAGTTCATGTTCAAGGCGTTGCCAGACAGAATCATTTTTTTCCGCCATGACAATTCTCTCTGCAAGGTCCGGGTTTGCAGCAAGCATTTCAATGATTTTTTTTTCAACCATAGCGGTATCATCAAGGGGAATACGGTCTAACATACCCATGTTTGCCGCCAGGAGAACAGCAATCTGATCCGCTGCTTTCATGGGCATGAACTGATTCTGTTTTAATATTTCCCGAACCCTTCTGCCATGGTCAAGGGATTTTCGGGTGGCTTGATCCAGCCGGGTGCCGAACCGGGAAAAAGCCTCTAATTCCTGGAATTGGGAATAGGAAAGACGAAGGTCTCCGGCTACCTTTCTGTAAGCGGTGAGCTGAGCCTTGCCGCCGACACGGGAGACGGATTTGCCTACGTCAACGGCTGGAAGAATCCCCTTTTGAAAAAGATCAGGAGAAAGGTATATCTGCCCGTCGGTAATCGAAATAAGGTTGGTTGGTATATAGGCGGAAATATTCTGGGCCTCGGTTTCAATTACAGGCAAGGAGGTGATGGACCCCCCTCCCGGATCATCGGCAAGCTTGGTAGAGCGTTCTAAAAGGCGGCTGTGCACATAGAAAATATCCCCGGGAAAGGCCTCCCGGCCCGGGGGCCGCCTCAGCAGCAGAGAAATCTGCCGGTAGGCAAGGGCATGCCGTGTCAGATTATCATACACAATAAGAACATCCCTGCCCTGATTCATGAAATATTCGGCCATGGAGGTTGCCGCATAGGGTGCGATATATTGCAGGCCCGGCGGATCACTTCCCTGGGCCACCATGACGATGGTGTGGGCCATGGCATTATTTCGGTGAAGCGCTGCAACCACGTAACCCACAATTCGGCAAAGTAAAAAAAACCGGTTATAAGGCCGATGATAACGCCCAGGAGGCAGAGAAAAGCGCTGGTCATTATTTTTCTTTCCCTTTTTCAGCCATGATTTCCCGCCGTTCTTTCTGTATCCAGTACCAGGCATTACAGCATCCCAGGCAGAGACCTGCCATAAATAGCATCAGCGTCCAGGAACAGGTCTCGCCATATCTTGAATCCATCCATTGCCATGGTGGGCTGATACCCGAGCCTGGAGGGCAGCCTGCCCATGAGGCCGGAGAGTTCCATGCCTGCCTGGATAAACCGAAAAACATTATCAATCAGCAAAAGCACATCCGTCTCCAGATCATCCCGGAAAAATTCCGCCATTGTAAGGGCGCTTTGTCCCACCCTGAAGCGCACCCCGGGTGATTCGTTCATCTGGCCTAAAAACATGATGGTGTTTTTCATCACCCCTGCTTCATCCATCTCACGGTAGAGTTCTTCGCCTTCCCTGCAACGCTCGCCAATGCCGCAGAAAATGGAAATCCCATGATGTTTTCCCACCATATTATTGATAAGCTCTGTGATGACAACTGTCTTGCCGACTCCAGCTCCGCCGAACAGCCCGGCCTTGCCGCCGCGTTCCAGAGGCACCAAAAGATCAATCGCCTTGATACCGGTCAAAAAAATGTCTTCGTGGGTAATTCTGTTGGACAGGGGCAGAGGAAGCTGGTGGATGGATCTGGTTTCCATATTGACCAGTTCGTTTTTGTCATCACTTTTATCCTTAAGGCGGTTATCAATGGCCTGCCCGAAAACATTGAACATGCGGCCAAGGAGTTTTTCGCCCACAGGTATTTTAATGGGGGCACCACTGCCCTGGATCAGGTCATGGCGGCCCAGCCCTGCAGTCGGGGTAAGACCGATGCAGCGCACCGTATGTTCATCAATATGGTCAATGACCTCAAGTATGACCCTGTTATCTGACGTGTTTTGCAGCAGTCCGTTAATGGGCGGAAGCCTTTTGTTAAAGACAACGTCAACCACAGTGTCCCGTACAGAAACCGCCTGGCCGGTAAACCCACGCGTTCTGTCATGTTTTTCAGCTTGCTGCACCTTGTTTTCTCCCAGTCCAAAGGAGGTGTCCATTGACTTTCTTCCCCCCTTTCAGAAAAATTTTTTTCAGGCTTTGTTTCAGCATCCAATGTATAATCAATAACCAGCAATAAATATGCCAGAAAACGGCTGGCAAAATTTAATTTTCCTGATGACATCAATCAACACTTGTTTTATATGAAATGCTCTGCAAATTTTATATGAAACAGCCGATTAAAAGCCCCCACCGGTTTCATATTTTTGTTGTGATGCTGTGCATCATACCGGTTATAAGAAAAATTCATCTCTACGATTGGGGTGGTGAGCCGTCATGTCAGTTATATGATTTTGTCTGTTTGATGTTACAGCTCAAATGTTCCGTGGAAGTGTCAGCTCTTTTTACAGCTTGTAAAAAAATAAGGTCAAGTGCTTATCAATCAACTGCGCGATTTGCCGCAATTCCATCTCTGTCCCTCCCAGTCTCCCATTTGAAAAACAGACAGGTTTTCATAGCCGTATTTTACAAATAAGTTGTAGAATTTATGATTAATTGTCTTATAGATGTCCTTGAATGACCTGATACATAAAGTTACTGCTCGCACGGTTAAATTCCGCTGAAAGCATGAATAAAATCGGCATCAAGTCATGCTGGGACTACTATAGTCTATAAGTTTACATAGAAAATGACTGGGAAAAGCCTGACACAAAACAGCTGATATCTCGGCATTTCCCACAAGAAGCTATAACTCGATTATCAAGTTTTTTCTCGAACCCTGTAAACACTGGGGGTAAAAATGAGGCGGTTTTATATAAATATTTCATTTAAAATCATAAGTAGCTAATATTGTTGAAGAACAAAAAATGTACC
>JAYEJJ010000011.1:0-6951 GCA_034660495.1 Thermodesulfobacteriota bacterium
CTCAAAACAGCTGCCGCTCGCATCAAGGCAAATCCTGGATGATTTGCGAGGGCCGAAGGCAAGCGACTGCTTACATGAGCGGAGGACAAAACCCCGAATCGGCTGCCGGCGCACCACGACTTTCATAAAAAAAACCAGGATGCAGAAGATGACAACTTTGCCTCCAGGAAATTGGAATACGTGCAAAAAACAAATTTTAAACTGGTAATTGAATATGACGGCAGCTGCTTTTCAGGCTGGCAGATTCAGAAAGACAGACCCACTGTCGAGGGTGAGATTGAAAAAGCGTTGTCCAGGATTTTAAACCAGAGGGTGAAAATAAACGGCTCCGGCAGAACTGATGCAGGTGTTCATGCCCTGGGACAAACAGCGAATTTCACCGCAACCACGGCAATTTTTCCAGAGGATCTGAAAAAGGGAGTCAACGCGCTCATTAAAACACCCATTGTCATAAGAAAATGCTGTATTGTTAATCCTGATTTCCATGCCCGGTATGATGCGGTTTCCAAGGAATATCATTACCACATACTGAACAGAGATGATCCCAGCGCCCTGAAAAAAAATTATTGCAGCCACATAAGACAAAAGCTGGACCTGGAAAAAATGAACCAATGCTGTGACATTATCTCCGGGAGTCATGATTTCAAATCCTTTGAAGCCTCGGGCAGTCCACGGTCTCACACCCAAAGAAAGATTTTTTCTGCCGTTTTTGAAAAAAGCAGCCGGCACCACATTGTTTTTAAGATAAAAGCCAATGGTTTTCTGCGGTTTATGGTAAGAAACATAGTGGGCACCATTGTGCTGGCAGGCCTGTCAAAAATATCAAAAGAGGAGTTTCAATCCATACTCATAGCGAAAAACAGAAATCTCGCCGGCCCAACAGCCCCTCCCCAGGGACTTTTTCTAATGCAGGTCAATTATTAACACGGGCTTGATCATAACATCGGCCACCCTGGACCACCCTGGGGTGGGGTCGGGCTTCGGTTATTGCGCTTTTGTTTAAATTTGCCTTTAAACAGAGTCCTTTGTCAAAAGCGTAATAACCGAAGCCCGACCCCGTTGATCAACTACCTGTTTTTCATCTTTTGAATATGCTGATTGTAATAGGCGATTACGTCCCGCCGGTATAGAAGTCCAATCAATACTTTATGATCCTCCTCGTTTACAACGGGCAGGGCGTCAATATTTTTTTGGGTTAATTTTAAAAGTACGGTGCTGAGATCTTCCACAGGGATTGTGATAATCATATCAGAGGTCATAATGTCCTTCATCACCACAAGATCCTCAATATGTATGGTAAAAATAACCTCCCTGATATCACTGCTGGAAAATATGCCGCAGAACTGCTTGTCCTTGTTGACAACAGGAAAATAGTGCTGTTTTGTGGATGAAAAAAATGTCTTAAACTTTGAAAAGCAGAGATCTTCGTTTACAGGTGTTACTTTTTTTACAAGCGGCATCAGGTCCTTTACCTTGAGAGTCTGGAGTATATCCATCATAAACTCACCGGCATGGGCCGGAGATACCGCACGGTTCTTAACCTGCTTTTTGTAAATGGTCCATTTCCGGCTGAGAAGATAAGAGACAGAACAGACAAAAAGGCTTGGCAGAAGAAGATGGTAGGAATTGGTCATTTCACTTACAAAAATAATCGTGGAAATGGGGGTATTGGACACGGCTGTAAAAAAACCGGCCATACCTACAATGACAAAAGTACCGGGACTTGTCACGACCCCGGGAATGAGCATGTTGAAAATTTTGCCCACCACCCCTCCCATGGCGCCGCCAATGACAACTGAGGGTCCGTACACGCCGCCGCTGCCGCCTGAACCAATGGAAAAAGATGTGGTTAACACCTTGCCAATGGCCAGGGCAAAGAGAATTGAAATGGACAATTCATTAAAAATCGCCTTTTGAACAAATCCATATCCAAAGGCCAGGGTATACGGCAGAAAAAATCCAATAATGCCCGTAATCAATCCGCCGACAGCCGGTTTTATATGATTGGGGATTTTAAGTTTGTGAAACATGTCTGTTACGCCGTAAAACATTTTAACGTAAAAAATACCCGTTAAAACAAGAACAACGGAAAGAACCAGATAAGGACCAAGTTCCAGAGGATTGGTAAATTTAAACCCCGGGGAATCAAATAAAGATCCCCAGCCAAAAACAAGACAGAAAATGCAGTAGGCCACAACCGAAGAAATGCCGGCAGGTATGATCACATCAGACTCAAACTCAGGATCCCTGTAAAGGACCTCAGCTGCAAAAAGAGCCCCTGCCAGAGGGGCACGGAAGATACTGCCGACACCGGCGCCTACGCCTGCTGCCATCATAATGCGCCGTTCCCTGTAAGAAAGATTCAATCTGGTGGCGAGAAAGGAACCAAAACCTGCCCCTATCTGGGCAATGGGTCCTTCCCTGCCACCGGACCCCCCTGTTGTCAGGGTAATGGCCGAGGCAATGGTTTTAATGAACGGCACCCTGCCCCGGATAAACCCGCCCTTTTCATGGTAGGCCTCAATGGCGGCATCTGTTCCATGGCCTTCCGCCTCGGGAGCAAAAGTATACACCAGCCATCCGCTGACAACACCGCCAATTGCCGGCAGAAAAAGAAGCATCCATCTGTTGAAGGGTGTACTGGTGGGGGGAAGCAGATGGGGTTCGCCGGCAGGGGCAGGCGGCCTGTAGCCGGCCATCATATCGAGAAAATAATGAAGACCTGCATGGCAGAAGCAGTGAAAAAGGACAGAGCCCAGCCCGGCTATGACCCCGATCAAAACAAACCGAAACAGCCATCTTCCTGCAATAACAATTTCAGGGGACAACCCGTTTGAAAGAAATGTCAGCTTTTTTCCCACGCTCTTCTATACATCCTTAATTTATGGCTGAAACTCAATATCATCGGGACAAATCATTTATCCCCTTTAAAATGATGTCAAACAGCTCTTTTACCTGATCCTCTTCAAGGCAGGAAAATGCAATCCTTAAATCCCTGTCCCCGATTGAAATAAGACCTGTCCCATATCTATCCAGAAGATGCACTCTAAGGGTCTCAGCATTTACATTTTTGAGACGGATGCACATGAAATAACCTGAATTGAACGGATAAACATCCCAGGCATCTCTGTATGCCCCATTATAAACGATGTTACGTATGGCTGATGCCCTTTTCTTGAGCAGATCAAATTTTTCCTGTTTATATTCGGTATAACGGGCATCTTCCATGGAATTGAGCACAATGGTCTGGCTCAAATGGGAGGCATTGGAAATATTCCCCCGGATACATCCTGCTGTTTTCCTTTCAAGGGCATTGTACAGGGCATCAATATTACCATCCCCGGCAAACCCATAGGTAATAAATCCTGTACGAAGTCCCCACACATAATCTTCCTTGGTGGCCCCGTCAAGCTTTACCGCAGCTAAATGGTTACTTGCCCCGGCCAGACGGGAAAACAGCGATTCCTTCAGGGTCTCCTCTTCGTAAAAAAGGCCGAAATAAGCATCATCGCACGCCACAACCAGATCTGTTCCCTTTTCTGCCGTATGAATTAAAAATTCAGCAACTCTCTGCCCTTCTTCCCGGGACGGAGAATAACCGCTGGGGTTATGGGGAAAATTTAAAATAATAATAACCTTGCCGGAATCAGCAGCCTGACGGGTTACTGCAGCTTCAAAGGCATCCAGATCAAGTCCTGACAAATCAGAAAGAAAAGTTCTGTACTGCACAATTTTTGCCCTGTTCCTGACAGACAGGGTCATATTGTAATTTCCCCACATCATATCCGGCAGCAGCACTGTATCTCCCGGGTTCACCCAGAGATCAGCAAAGGTACTTACCGCATGGGTCACCCCGGATGTCACCACAGGAAGACTGGCTGTTTTACCTTTAAGGGACGGGTTTTTTTTGTAAAGACCGTTCTTCCAGACCTGCCTGAGGGACGGGATACCAAAAGAAGGCGCATAGGTCAGGAAACTGTCAGGGTCAATTCCATTGACAAACCTTGTCACGGAAGAAAGCCCCATCACCCTGCCCTGTTCCTTTGCAATACCAATGGTTGCATTTATCCTGGTTGCCTTTTCCCTGGCTTCAGCGCTCTGGCTTAGAATTCCTTTGGGGAAAAACAGATGTTTTCCCATTTCTGAAAGCATATCATAAATATGCGGGTTTGTTTCTTTTATGATGGTATTTAATTTCTGTGCCTGCTGATTCATCTTTTTTTCCCAGATTTTTTGTTTATCTCCCTGAATCTGCACACTCGCGGGGGATTTCATAATTAAAAAAATGCCTGTATATTTTATACAGCCGGACAATACACCTGGATTCAAATCTATTCATAGATATAATATAGAAGAAAATTGGTCAAACAAAAAAATCTAAAACAGAACTTCAGAATCTTTCCGGTTTCAGGTTTTAAAAATTCAAAACCAAAACATCTATCTTCTTTTGGATACTTTGACAGGATTGATCTTCTGCTTTTTGGTATCAATGGCAGTTTTGACATGGGTTGCCAGATTGCAGTTCCCGTTTTTCCATTTCAAAGCAGGATCAGGAGCGGCTGAGCAGTAAACACCCGACTCGTATTCCACCGCCTTTTGACATCCCTGGCATGCCTCAACCACTGGTTTGCATTCTCCGCCATTATAACCGCATCCCTGTGCGGTCATGAACACGCACTCTTCACCTTTTCTTAAAGTTGTACAAATCATTCTACTCTGCCCTGTTTATTGTTTAAATACTATTTTGAAAATCATTTCAGTTCATTTCAACCCTTCACGCCATGCACAGCGTCATTTTAACGAACTGTTCTGATTTCCGCCACATATCATAAGGTTAAATCAAACATAATAATTTAAAATATATACTGTCTGAAATCAAGTGTTTTTTATTTTCAAAAATACTTTCAGCTCAAGCCCGTCCTTTGGGTGGCCGCCCCCAGCGGTTACCAGCCAGGAACGAAAACGACGGCGGCATTTTTCCCTGCCATCTGAAAATCAGCGACCTGCGGCCACTGGTCCTCAAACAGCTTGATTGTCGCAACGCCCGGCAGTGAAAAAGTCTGATCTCCTTTGGTTCTCAACGTTCCTGACAGGCACAACAAAGCATGAAAGCATGAAAGCTGTTAGCTGTTAGCTGTTAGCTGTTAGCTGTTAGCTGTTAGCTGTTAGCTTTTAGCTTTTAGCTGAGTACTGATGGCTGATAGCTTTTAGCTGAGTACTGATGGCTGACGGCTGACGGCTGAAGCCTTTCTTATAAAATAAAACAGAAATCTTGATTTTTTCTCAAAAAACTGGTTTATATGTCTATGAATTCTGTTTCATGAACAATTATACACAGAAACCTGATCATCAAAAAAAGCTGAAAGATTACACATTCATACCCATGCAAAAAAAAAACAAATCAACGATAATACAGGATGCTGTTCAGGTTTTACGGACAGAGGCGACAAGCATTCTGGATCTGATAGAAAAAATCGGCCCGGATTTTGAAAAAATGATCCAAATCATATGTGCTTCCACGGGACGGGTGATTGTGGCGGGAATTGGAAAATCCGGGCTTATTGGTAGAAAAATTGTGGCCACCCTGTCCAGTACAGGGACCAATGCCATGTTCCTCCATCCTGTTGAGGCCATGCACGGAGACCTTGGCATGGTGTCAAAAAACGATGTGCTGATTGCCATCTCAAATTCAGGGGAAACCGAGGAACTTAATGTGTTTTTGCCGTCCATCAGGGCCATGGGGTGTGAAATGATCGCAATTACCGGCAATCCTGATTCAACCATGGCCAGAATCTGCAATATTGTCATTGACACCGGCGTAAAAAAAGAAGCCTGTCCCTTAGGGCTTGCTCCTACCTCAAGTACAACGGCACAGCTTGCCATGGGCGACGCCCTGGCTGTGGTGCTTATCAAAGAAAAAAAATTCAAAAAAGAGGACTTCAAAAAATCCCACCCCGGCGGTGCCCTGGGACAGAGGCTTTCCTGCATGGTGGGAGAAATCATGATGACAGGATCAAAAATCCCCTGGATACCTGGTACAGCTCCCATGGATCAGGCCATTGCCGTCATTGAAAAATTCCGGCTGGGCGCAGTTTTTATCATTGATACACAAGAGCGGCTTACAGGCATTATTACCGACGGCGATGTCCGCCACATTATTGCAGAAAAAAAAACAGGGTTTCAGAACAGGCCCGTTGAAGAATTCATGACAAAAATGCCCCGCACTGTTTCAGATGATGCCCCGCTTTATGATGCGTTGAACATAATGGAAAAAAACCAGATTACAGTACTGCCGGTTGTTGATGATAAAAACAGAATAACCGGTGTTCTCCATCTCCACGATATCCTGGGAAAGGGGGCATTCAAGTTCAATGGATCTTAACAAAAAGGAACCTGTTTATGACTCAGTGGCGGCCGTGTAAACGTCGTATTTTTATCAAAAGGCTACGGACGTAAAAAGTCGTACCGCTTATTTGCAGCGGTAACAATAAAAACGAGAGATAATCATGAAAAATGAATGGGACTCAAAAGAGTGTTTTGGTCAACAGGCTGAGGATATGCTTCATGGTGACCCACCTTACAAATGTTTGAAGTGCAATGTTTTCGATAAATGCCATAAAATAACTGTGGCGGCATATTTGCAATCTATTTCAACAGATTTAGATTTAATAATACAAAATGGAATAGCTACTAATAAACTTATGGTTTATAAAAAACCTGCTGAGCTTGCAGACAAGGAAGCCGCTGAAATTAAAAAAGAAAAATAATTGCTAACACCTGGTTATGCCCTCGAAAATTGGAGAAACGAATCATGTCAAATACGAAAGAATTGCTTTCAAAAATCACGGTAAATCCCCGGATAATGGTCGGCAAACCGACCATTCGGGGTATGAGAATAACTGTGGAACAGATTCTCCGAGCACTGTCGGGGGGTGTGTCGGAACAGGAACT
>JAYEJJ010000012.1:0-6938 GCA_034660495.1 Thermodesulfobacteriota bacterium
ACCTATGCTGTTGCTCTCGATTAAGTGCTTTTCAAAAACGCATAGGCTGAAAAGCACATCATAATCCGTCAATTCATCCCCTGAGCTAAAGACTCAGGGGTTTTCTTGCCGGTTTTTTATAAAAATCACATAAACAGTTTTACAAAAACAACAGGATTAAAGGCAATGGGTGGAATTTTCGGGTGTATAACCAAAACAGCGTGCAACAAGGATCTGTTTTACGGAACAGATTATCTGTCCCATCTTGGTACCAAAAAGGGCGGGATGGCAACGATTGACAAGGACGGCATTCACAGAACCATACACAGTCTGGAGAATGCCTATTTCAGATCGAAATTTGAAGCAGATGTGGAAGAATTAACCGGAAATGCCGGTATCGGCGTAATCAGTGACACTGAATCCCAGCCCATTGTGCTTCACTCCCACCTGGGCAGATTTGCCGTGGTATCTGTGGGCAAAATAGTAAATCTGGACGATCTTGCCTCAAAAGCATTTTCCCATAAAATCCACTTTGCCGAGTCCAGCGGCGGCGGCATCAATCCCACAGAGATCGTCGCCATGCTCATCAGCCAGGCCGGCTCCTTCACTGAAGGGATCGCCCATGCCCAGGAAACCATCAAAGGATCATGTTCCATGCTGGTTTTAACGGAAGAGGGGATTTATGCGGCAAGAGACAAACTGGGGAGAACGCCCATTGTTCTGGGCAGAGGGAACAAGGGGTTTGCCGCAAGTTCCGAGTCCAGTGTGTTTTCAAATCTCGGATATGAGGTAGATTCCTTTCTGGGGCCCGGAGAAATTATCCATATTACACCTGAGGGCAAAGAACAGAAACAGGCCCCTGGAGAAAAAATGCAGATATGCTCTTTTTTATGGGTTTATTACGGCTATCCTGCATCCACCTATGAGGGAATCAATACCGAACAGGTCCGGTACAGCTGCGGAGCGGCCCTGGCCCGCAATGAAACGGTTGAAGCAGATTTTGTGGCGGGCATACCTGATTCCGGCATCGGTCATGCCGTTGGATTTGCCAACGAAAGCCACGTCCCCTATATGCGGCCCTATGTAAAATATACCCCCACATGGCCGCGGAGCTTTATACCCCAGAACCAGGACATGCGCAACCTGGTGGCCCGCATGAAACTGATTCCCATAAAGGAAATCATCAACGGCAAACGGATAATTTTCTGTGATGACTCTGTGGTCAGGGGAACCCAGCTACAGGACAACACCCAGATTCTATATGAATACGGCGCAAAAGAGATTCACATGCGCATTGCCTGCCCATGCCTGATTTATCCCTGTGAATTTCTCAATTTTTCAACGTCCAGGTCAAAATTTGATCTGGCCGGCAGAAAATCCATTTATGATCTTGAAAACAAAGAAGATACCGATCTGTATGAATATGCCCGGAACGGCTCCGACAAACACTGTGCCATGGTGGACAATATCAGAAAACGGCTGGGACTGACTTCCCTGAGATATCAGAAAATGGAAGACATTGTGGCAGCCATAGGACTTCCCAAGGAAAAACTGTGCACCCACTGCTGGGACGGATCAAGTTGTTTTTAAACCCTGCTGAAGGGCTGCAGGGGACTTGTTGCGGACAGGTTAAAGGCTTTGATGGACAATCTTTTTTTCTGCATGATCACCCTGAGAGGGTACCTCTGTTTCCATAAATTTTGATCTGCCTGTATCCCGCTGCATAATCATAGATGCCGCTGTCCCTGATATTTTTGTACCTGCATGTATCTTGTAATTCACCTTGAGCACAGCCACTGGATCATTAAACTGGAGAAACTCCATTGAAGCCTCTTTTTCGGTATTTATACGGTCACGCTTAAATGTCAACTCCTTGATCTTGTCTTCATAGGAATCAATCCTGCCTAAAAGTTCATCCTGTTCCTTGAAAATATCGTTTATTCTATTTTCAACGTCTTTGATAATTTGATCAATTGTTTTTATCTTTTCGGCTGTTTTGTGTGATTCAGAGCTGCTGTCTCTGATACCTGCCATCCGGGATTTAAGGTCTTCTTTCTTTTTTACTGACTTTTCCAGCGAAAAGGTATGATTGGCAATCTCCATATGCAGCTTCATATTTTTATCATCGTAAACAGCTTTCTTTTGGGTTATGATATCAAGGTCTTTTTGAACAGCAGCAGCTTTTTTGTCAAACTGGCCTTCCAGCCATTTAATATGATCATTCACCCCCATTCTGATGGTGGACCGTTCCGATTTTTCCGTACCGATCTGACGGACATCAAGGCCCTTTCTTGCAGCCAGGACGGATGAAGTGATTCTGCCGGTCTTATTGTTGATTTCCCCGCTGACTGTGATATGGGATCCCATAATCTCCCGGGTGACAAGCACATTTCTAAACCCGCTGATGGTTGAATGATTGATGTACTTGGCCTGAACATTTCCCATGGTTTCAACCACAGCATTTACAATACCGTTTGACACATTCAGATTTCCAGAAACCAAGGCTGTACCCCCATCTATTCCCCTTGCTGTAAGATACTCGCATTGAATGGTGAATCCTTCGGTAACCACCCCGTCCACAACCACATTGCCCTTGAAATTGATATTGCCGGTTTTAAAATTCACATCTCCTGTCACATGGAGCTCTTCCAGAACAGAAATAACGCCCCTGTGGTCAACACTGGGCTGGCCTGTAATTTTTGCATAAAGGCTCAATCCGTCCCTTGACAACAAAGTGTTATCCCCGGCCTGCAGCACAGCATGGTCAACCTTTTTGACCGCTACCGTCTCTCCAAACACATCCCGGCCCGGTTTTCCCTTTTTACCAGGAATCAGCTCCGCTAAAAGGCTGCCTTCCTTGACACTGGTATATCTGCCGGTTTCCCGGAAATCAATGGAACCGTCTTCTGCAACCACCCCGGCTTTTTCCTTTTCTCTGCTAAAATGGTAAACAATGCGGGGCTCTTCACCGTAATCCGGCTCATTCCCCTTTGCAACAACAAATGCGTCCTGATCACTGCTTACGTTATGTAGAAATCCCCGGATAATCACATCATTCGCGATTCCGTAGGTGATACCGCGTTTTTTTATCAGCGCTTTTATTGGCTCAATATCTAACACACCATGGATGCACGTAGGAATCCTGATAAAAGCCTTCAAACGGTCTTTGGAAATTTCAAGGTCAACATACGCACCATAGTCCGATGAAAAATCAGAAGACACTTCAGCATCGGCCGTGGCTTTTCTGCCCGCTCTGTCAAATTCTGAATACAATTCATCTCTGTTTTCAGAACTGAGCAGATCTTCGTCAACCAGTATGTCTGCAACGGTTTTTACCGTTCTGGTCTCCTCAAAAATGTTCAACTGCTTTAAAAACGCCTTTTCTGCATCTTTTTGAGAAATAAGGGTTTTGTCTGTAAGTGCTTCAACAAACTTTCTATCCAGCAGCCGGGTTTCAATTAGATATTGCTTGGCATAAATCTGACTCACCTCATTTCTTAAAAGAAACCCCATGTCAAGGAGTCGTTTGCCCATGGCACGTTCATCACTGTCAAAGCTTTCACTGCTTTTATCTAAAACAGTTTCCTTTGCCCGTTCAAACTCCTGTTGTGTAATATACCCGTCATTTAAAGCCAGGGTCTCAAAATCAGGCACTGTTTCATACTGATCCACTAAACAGCGATCTTCCCTGTCCTGGTTCACTGCGCTCAGATCTGATTCCATTCTCATCATAAGTATTTCCAAGATCTGATCAATAATCTGATAGGTATTGTCTTCTATTGAAACCGCATCAGTATCCGAAATTTCTGGAACAAACGCAATCTGATGTTTTTTGGCAATCTGGTTCGTCATATTGTAAAATTCTTTTTTTACAAGAGAAAAGGCTTTGGCCATATTTTCCGGACTGATATTAATAGTTCCGGACAGCAATTGATCAAGCCCCGGAAAAATACATTCCTGTTCAGCCCTTTTTCTGGCATAGATCAATTCCTGCTTAGCGGCTTCAACCGCCTGTCTTTTAATTTTAATTTTGTCTTTAAAGGCCTTGTCTTTTTTCTTTAACTGAGATGCAAATCTGAACAATTTTATTGTCTGGTGCCGGGTTACCTTGAACAAATGCTTTCTTTCCTGAAATTTTCTGTAAATCTCATACTCGGCCTTTACTTTTAATAAAAGATCATTGTTGTCCCACGGCTTTGAAATATATTGATGAATTTGTCCCCGGTTAACTGCATTGACCAGGGCTTTAAAATCTGAATGGCCTGTCATGAGTATCCGCCTTGACTCAGGACTTAGAAGAATACTCTTTTCCAGAAAAGTATCGCCGCTCATGCCCGGCATATTCTGATCCGAGATGATCAGAAAAAATTCATAATCATCATTTTCCAGAATTTTGACGGCCTGATCTCCGTATAAAGCGGAAACCACCTTTTGAAACCCGTTTTTTTTAAAAAACCGCCGCAATATTTTTAAAACAGATTCTTCGTCATCTACTAAAAGAATACTGTCTGTTTTTCGAGAACCCATTGTTTATCCTTGTGCTCAAAGAACAAATTCTTATCTCTGATGTATTGGAAATGGGGTCAGGCCCCACAGGAAAATGTCACCATTAAAAAACTGATCATCGAGTTGTACATATCTCAATTTGACAATTTGATTTTATTCGAATCTTATGGGATAATAAGTTAATTTTATCGCTGCTGTCAAGTATCAATGGCATTTGTCATTTGCGAAAAAGGTGAGGGAAACAATATCCGGCAGGAGAACAGAGTAATGAGAAAAAAAAACTGCAGATCAGCATTGATATATTTTACGTGGATTGTGGCTGTTATTTTAGGAACTGACCCTTTTTCAGCAGATATTTTTCCAGTTACTGCTGAAGAAGCTGATACAGAATCCCTGGGACCTGTCCGTTCAGCAGCGGAAATAGACTATCCCCCTTTCAGTTTTGTTGATGAACATGTCAATGCTGACGGCTTTTTTGTTGAATTGATGGGTGAGGCTTTGGAGGCCATGGGGCGGGAGGTCACATTTGACACGGGACCATGGAACGACGTCCGGGGCTGGCTGGAAAAAGGCGAGATAGATGCGCTTCCCCTGGTTGGCCGCACGCCTGAACGGGAGGCGTTGTTTGATTTCACTGTGCCTTACATGTCTCTGCACGGGGCTGTCGTGGTTCGCAGTAATGAAACCAGATTCAGGAACCTTGATGATTTAGCCGGGCACAGGGTTGCTGTAATGAAAGGGGATAATGCCGCTGAAGAAAGGCAGGCTGTCTGCGGCACCTGCCCCATAACTGAGAACTGCGCTGACCATTCCGGATTTGTTCCCGGTGAATATGTGCTTCTGACCGTAAGTGACAATGGATGCGGCATGGACAGGGAAACACGAGATAAAATTTTTGAACCGTTTTTCACAACAAAAGACATCGGCAAAGGAACAGGACTCGGGCTGGCCATGATCTACGGGATTGTCAAGCAAAACAAGGGCTTTATCAATGTTTACAGCGAAGTATCCTATTCAAATTCCGGGGTAAAATTTTATGATATCAATGAATATTATTATAACCTACTGTTTTTATTAATGCTCAAAATTTGATTTTTGAGATTAAACGGCGTTTACCCCTAAATTTGAATAGGATACTACAGCGAACCTGATAAAGGCACAACCTTTAGACTCTATTTTCCCCGCCATGCAGAAGCGTCTAAACCGATTGAAACCTATACGTCCGATGAAATCCCGGTCGGGTCAGGTGACACCGTTCTGGTCGTGGAAGACGAAGCTTCCATTTTAAAGCTGACCAAAAGAATTCTGAAGCGGTTCAGCTATAAGGTCCTGGAAGCATCCAGCCCCGGGGAAGCCATGAACCTGGCAAAAGCGTACCCGGGAGACATTCATATTCTGATCACCGACGTTGTCATGCCGGAAATGAACGGCAGGGATCTGGCCGAAAAACTGCAGACCGATTATCCAGAAATGAAGGGCCTTTTCATGTCGGGATATACAGCCAATGTCATAGCCCATCACGGCGTTCTGGATAAAGGCATGCATTTCATCCAGAAACCCTTTTCCAACAGGGACCTTGCCGCCAAGGTGAAGGATGTTCTGGGAACCGGGTAATATTATGGCAGCCGGGTCAGAGACCAATCCCCCCACATGGGCTGGCTTGTCGGCTGGAGCGTTTGAACTGGAGCGTTTGAATAAGAAGCCTGAAAAAAAAGCCTGGACCGAACAAAGATTATGGCCTGAACTTTTTTATTTGAAGATCCTTTAAAACCTTGTAGTGTTTATCATTAGCGGTAAGGAGTGATTCTCCGGAAGAGATGGCCGTTGCACCTATAAGGGCATCAGCTAACTGCATTGAATGGCTGAGAAAATGTTGCTCCACAAAAAACAGCGCTTTTGCAGAAACATCCTCTGATATATAGATAATTTTGGTGTTCCAAATCTTTAAAGTCTGTCGTAAACTGTTTAATTCATTCTTGTTTCTCATCCCTTGAACAATTTCCATATAGGTTACGACTGAAATGGAAAACTTGTTTAACGCCTCAATGATCTCAAATGCATTTTCATTCTTTCATTTCCTTTTACTCGATTATCAAGTTTTTTGAATACCACCGCGCCCAGCGGTTGCCTGTCAGGAACGAGAACGATGGAGGACTTTTTCCCTGCCAGGCTAAAAATCGGCGACCTGCGGCCACTGGTCCTCAAACAGCTTGATTGTCGCAACGCCTGGCAGGGAAAAAGTCTGACTCCTTTGGTTCTCAATGTTCCTGACAGGCAGCCGCTGGGGGCTCTTAACAGGCTCTTCCATAAAAACTTGATAATCGAGTTAAAGGATTTTCAATGCCTCCTGATCTTATAAAGTTTTCCGTTTTGTTTTTCCGTGTCGTTCCTACAGGAGAGGTTTGTCAATTGTCCTCATTCTGGTCTAATATTTCCTATTCTCTTCCTACCTT
>JAYEJJ010000013.1:0-6901 GCA_034660495.1 Thermodesulfobacteriota bacterium
CGCTAAGCCACAAATCCATACACGACCCATTGTTTTTATTAGGTGGTGTATGGATTGTCCATATTCCAAACGTATAACTTGTTGAAATAACTAATTCTGATCTATAAACAATTTTGAATGACATTGCTGTGGGACCAGGCGGTGTGCCGTAATTTTGTGCCTGGAAAAATTATGAAGACAGACAATCATAACCAGATCGGCTAAATTTAACCCGTCAGGTAATTATAAGCGGGTTATGCCGAAAATGATCGTTTTTGTGGGGTATAGGGTATATAGTGTGGGGGTATTGATTTTTTGGCAAACAAAAAAGGCCTTCAACACAAACGCTGAAAGCCTTGATTATTTAAGTGGCGTCCCCAAGGGGATTCGAACCCCTGTCGCCGGCGTGAAAGGCCGGTGTCCTGGACCGGGCTAGACGATGGGGACGCTGGTTGTTTTTTGTGGTGGGCCGTGTTGGGCTCGAACCAACGACTCTCTCCTTAAAAGGGAGATACTCTGCCAACTGAGTTAACGGCCCTCAAAAACAAAGCATATTTATACTTTCCTGAGCTTTTTGTCAACTTTTTTTTTATAAAATTCTATTTTTTCCAGAACTCAGGTACAAACAGGATGATAAAGGTATAGATTTCAAGCCGTCCCAGAAGCATGCACAGGGTCAGCACCCATTTTACCCCCAGGGGGATATGGGCAAAATTTTCCGCAGGGCCCACCGTGCCAAAACCCGGCCCGATATTTCCAATACAGGAGGCAACAGAAGCAAATGCGGTCACCATGTCCACACCAAAAAAAGAGACAATAACACTGAAAAAAACAAACAGGCCAATATAAATGGCAAGAAATCCCATGATGCTTTTTAAAACAGCCTCGGGCACAGCCCTGTTGTTGACCTTTACCGAGGAAACACTTCTGGGATGCACCAGGGTAAACAATTCCCTGTAGCAGTATTTAAAAGCAACCATGATTCTGGCGCATTTCATGCCCCCTCCAGTTGAGCCGGCTGAGGCACCGATAAACATGCAGATAAAAATAATCACCTGGCAGCTCCCGGGCCACATTTCATAGTCTGCTGTGGCATATCCTGTTGTTGTGACAATGGAGACCACCTGAAAGAGAGCGTACCTGAATGCATCTGTTGCGCTTTCATAAACAGACCTGTAAAGGCTGGCGCTTACAATAAAAGTTAAAATCATAACCAGAAAAAGAAAAAACCGGCATTCAGAATCCCGCCAGAATATCAGGGTCCTTCCCCTGAGCAGCTGATAGTGAAGGGAAAAATTAATACCTGCCATCACCATAAAAAAAACAATGGTATATTCTATATATGGACTGTTAAAATGAGCGATTGAGGCGTTTTTGGTGGAAAATCCCCCGGTGGGCATGGTGGTAAAGGCATGGCAGAGGGCATTATAGAGATCCATCCCCCCTGCCAGCAGAAAAATAACCTCACACAGGGAAATCGAGGCATACACATACCATAAAATTTTGGCAGACTCACTGAGCCGGGGGGCCAGTTTATCCGGAACAGGACTTGGCACCTCTGCCTTGAAAAGCTGCATCCCGCCCACCCCCAGATAGGGCAGAATGGCAAGGGAAAGCACAATGATCCCCATCCCGCCCAGCCATTGAATAAAGCTGCGCCAGAAGAGAAGGCTTTTGGAGACCCCCTGGATATCTGTCAAAACAGAAGAACCTGTGGTGGTAAACCCGGATACTGACTCAAAAAACGCATCCGTAAAAAAAGGCATGGCCCCTCCCGTATAAAAGGGCAGTGCTCCGAAAAACCCGATGGCTGTCCACCCCAGAGCAACAATGGCCATGGCTTCCCTCTGGGAAATATAATCAATGGTGGGCCGCCTTGAACTGAAAATCAGGATAATACCTGATAAAATCGTGATCCCCATGGAATACAGAAACGCAGACAGGCTCTGATCTTTAAACCAGAGGCTGCAGATCAGCGGAAAAGTCATAACCAGACCGAGGAAGACAATAAGAACCCCGATAATATTGAAAATATAATTCCAGCGCATTTAAAAAAACTCCAGCTTTACAGTCAACAGCTTTTCAAGTTTTTTCATTGCCTCCCTTTTGGCAAACAAAATAATCCGGTCACCCGGGCTTACAATGCTTTCCCCTGTAGGGATAATGATTTCCTCCTCCCGTATGATACAGACAAGGATTGCCCCTTTTGGGAAAAAAATCTTTTTAAGGGGTTTTCCTGTGATCCCTGATGTTTCAAGGGCAACCGCTTCAATCACCTCGGCCTCTTCACCGCGGATGGTGATGGCAGAGAGGATTTTCCCCTTTCTTACCTCCTGAAGAAAGGAGCTGATGGCCGAGAGTCTTGGACTGACCACCCTTTGCAGCCCTATGGCGGTCATCAGCGGAAAATAGCTGAACTTGCTGACCTTGGTGATGGTACCTTCCACACCTAAGTTTTTGGCCTGCAGGGAAATCAGGATATTGGTTTCCTCATCATTTGTTACCGAAATCATCAGATCAACATCTGCAATATTTTCCTCAACAAGGAGTTTTTTATCCGACGCGTCCCCGTGGAGTACAACAGCCTTGTTCATTTTTTCAGCCAGAGCTGTGCACCGTTCATGGCTTCTTTCCACAATCTTCACCTGAATGGCATTTTTTTCCAGCAGAACAGCCAGACGTTCACCCACACGCCCGCCACCGGCAATAACGACGCGCTTAACAGGCTTTATATTTTTATCAAAAAGACGGACCGTTTCTGACAATTTGTTTTTCTCGCTGATAAAATAAACCAGATCCCCGGATTTCAAGCGGTTGTTGCCCCTTGGCACAATGAGATCCTCTCCCCTTATAATTGCAGCAATAAGGGGTCTTGCACTGCCGAACATGGCATCAAAATCAGACAGCATGACCCCGGCCATGGGTGAGGAATGATCCAGGCGCAGCCCCACAAAATTAACCCTGCCCTGGACAAGTGCACCCATATCCACGGCACCAGGCACTTTCATCAGCCGGTAAATGGTTTTCACCACCTCTATTTCAGGATTGATGATGGAATCAATATTGGGAGCCTGATTTTTCAAAATTTCATGATATCCGTCAAAATCCCCATGGCGTATTCTGGCCAGTTTTTTGGTTGCCGGCGACAGCATATTGGCTGACAGGCAGGCCACCAGATTGACATCGTCGCTGTCTGTTACTGCCAGCAGGATCTCTGCATCCTTAATCCCGGCTTTTTCAAGGACAGCAGGAGAACTGCCCGATGCCACAATGGTCTGTACATCCAGATTCTCCGACACCCGAGTGACAGCATCAACACTTTTATCTATGATAACAACATCTTTATTTTCCGATGCCAGGCGGCTTGCAATATGATAGCCCACCTCCCCGGCACCTACTATAATAATTTTCAACGCACAGCTCCCGTCAAAATCAATCCTCCGTAAAAAACATAACACCCGACAGCCCGATGATCATGGGCCGGGCATACCGGTTCTAAAGAACTTAAGAAGAACAAGGTCATCGAATTAAAAGGATAAACCATGACTGGATTTACTATAGGACAACGGTTAAGTCAATGATTAGACATCATCACTCAAGGAGGCTCATGACCTGTTCGGCACTGGTATTGGCCTGGCTGAAAACAAAAAAGCCGGCCTGGACAAGGATCTGCATTGTTGAAAAATTGAGAGATTCAGCAGCAAAATCAACATCCCGTATGGTGGATTCAGCTGACTTGAGGTTTACCCGGGTGGTAGAGATATTTGAAAGAGTAGATATCAGCTGATTTTGAACAGATCCGAGACTGGACCTGTTCCGATCCAGGTGTTTAAGGGTAACATCAGCTATGGAAATGGCTGTCTGAGCACCCTCCATGGTCAGCACATTTACATTGGAAAGCCTGTTCACCGCCTTGTCTCCCTTTAAAATTTCAGCAGCATCGCTGTTCTCGCTGTTTGGGGCAAGCACACTTCCCTTTCTCAGCTGTGATCCATAAAGCAGGGTCATATCCTGGTTAATATCTGTTTCCCCTTTTGTAACAACATCCTCTTTTAAAAGAGTGCCTGACGGATAAACAGTGCCGTCAATCCCTGTGATATCACAGGAAAGACAGGTGTTTTCAGCAATTCTGCTTCCAGAAGCCAGGGTGGAGCCGGCCTTGATCAAAAGCGAACTTCCCTGCTGGACTGTTACATTTTCCGCCAGGGTAACACCCCCTCCCAGAGTAGAGCCATTGGTGAGAACAGACCCTGTTTCAATGAAAGATTCCTTTGAAATTTCAAAATCATCTGTAACAGCAAGATCTCTGTCAAGGTCTGCTGCCCCTCCCACAGAAGAAGCAGCTGCGGCAATGAACGCATTGGTAATATTCAAAGATGATCCCTGCGCAATGACCGCACTTTCTTCAAAACATAGATCACTTAAAATTTCCACGTCAGCTGCAACCTCTGATCCTGCTTCAAGAACTGAATTTTTAACAAGCCGTGACCCCGTCTTTAGGATCATCTGATGCTCAAGGGTCATATCAGAGTCTTTTGCCAGTGTGAAATCAGCCGCCAGACTGGACCCGGCGGCAAGAAAACTCGTCCCGGCCACAATTGACCCGTGATGAAGCACCATATCCCTTTGGAGGTGAGATGTGTCTTCAGCGATGACAATTTTTGTCCCCAAACGGCTGCCTGCTTCAACAAAACTCTCCTGCCCCAGCCTTGAACCGCTTTCAAGGAACATGGAATCCATCATAACAACCGGATCAGCTGCAGTTATGTCTTTGTTAAAAACTGAACCGGCCAGCATAATAGAGCCCGCTGCCAGCCTTGAACCTGATGTCATGACCATATCATCTTTCAGTACCGCATCCTGAGCCAGATTTAAATCCCCGTCAAAATAAGACCCATGACTGAGAATCGACCCCTGCATGAGCCTGGACCCGGCTGCAAGGAATGTGTCGTCAGTAAAAATTGTTTCATGACCCACGCCTCTGCCTGTAATGATGGTTGCCCCGTAAGTGGATCCGGATCCCAGGGTAGACACAGGTTCAAGCCGGCTGCCAGCTGCCAGGGTATCTGTTGACGAAAGGGTAATACCGGCACCCGGCACCTCAAGATCTGCACCAAAATAAGAACCTGAATTAAGCTCAGAACCCGAAGCCAGCACCAGACCTTCTGTAAAGGTCTGGTCTCCGGACAAAACGACCTCTGCTGCTAAAACCACAGACATGTCCACCCATGATCCGGCTGCCAGGGTGGTACCGGTACCCAGGGTGGTACCTGAACCGGTTATCAGATTTGTCAACCCGGTCAGCTCAGCGCCTGAGAGCACAGCTCCGTTCAGAGTTGAATCATTCCCCAGAATGGTTGTTCCGGCCAAGATGGATGATCCCTCCAAAACAGACACCCCGTTAAGGATTGAATTCCCCCTGAGGACAGAACTGCCGTTAAAGATTGAGCTGCCTGCCAGAATCGAGGATTTTCCCCCCAGAGTGACTGCACTGTTTCCAAGAACAGCTCCCCCGGAAAAAAGGGCATCTCCAACCAGAGAGGTATTCCCGGCCAGTGTGGACCCGCCGTTTAAAACAGAGTTTCCCTTGAGAGTGGTGGTTTCCTTAAGGGTGGTATCCCCTGCCAGGTTTGCACTGCCCCCCACAACAGAACTTCCCCTGACAATGGAGCTGCCGCCAAGGATGGAACCCCCCGCCAAAATGGAGCTGCCCTTTATCAGAGACAGATTGTGCAGAGTGGATGTACCGCCTAAGCTGGTCACTCCGTTTAAAACAGTATCTGCTTGCAAGTTACACCCTGTGAACAGATCTGCAGAATTGTTTATGATTGTAGTTCCCTTCAGAGTCATTCCTGCCGAACCTGCGGTCATGTCACCATTTAAAACATATGGAACGGAACTGTTTGTCAGGTCACCATCCACACAAGTTCCGCTTTTCAAAACAGAACCAGCTTCCAGGGAAGAACCGGCTGTCAGCGTCAGATCCCCTCCAATGTGAGTGGCTGTTCCCCCTTTGATTGCTAAATCGGATGTCAGGGTTGCCCCGGATCCAAGGGTAATGGATGTGCCCGCAAGAAAAGATCCAGACGTCAAAACCGTGCCCAAAGCCAGATTGGCACCGATCCAGTCTGCCCCCTGCAAGTCCATGGGTCAACACATCTGCCCCTGATGTCACCATAAATGTGCCCCCCACAGGTCCTCCGCCGCCTTCACCGCTGACCAGGTCCTTTAAGGACGTTCCCCCGTCACCTGTGACTTCCACCCGTGCCAGTGTTCCGGAAAGAATCATATGCTCACCGTTTCCCAACACTGTATTTTCTCCCAAAAGGGTGCCAGATGCCAGGGTGGTACCTGAAGCCAGGACTCCTGTACTTCCCCCCAATCCAGTCTGTTTGATGGCAAAATTACCGGTCAGCACAGTACCGGAGCCAATCACTGTATTGGAAGCAATGGTGGATGATACCCCAATTACAGTTCCGGACAAGAGCTGTGATCCGGATTTGAGAACACCGGATCCGACAACGGCATCAGCGCCCAGGGTAAATTCAGCAGTCAGCATGGTTCCAGCACCAATAATTGAGCCGGAACCAATGGTGGTATTGGCCCCCAGAACCGTATCCGCCCCAAGAAATGAGCCGCTGCCTAAAACGGTGCCGTTTCCCAGGGAGGTACCGGACCCCAGAACTGTTCCCGCACCTGGTTCTGTCCCGGCACCCAGAAATGAGCCTGCAGCCAAACCCGTATTGTCTCCCAGAGTGGTTCCGCTGCCCAGAACACTACCATCCCCCAGGGTGGTCCCAATGTCATTCAAAATTATTTTTTTTTGACGTATCATCTTGTAATCATAGTTTAAAAAAAAGTGCTTGACTTTTTGGTTTTGCCATGAGATTCTTATATTGTATAGATGTTACTGAAAAATAAG
>JAYEJJ010000014.1:0-6871 GCA_034660495.1 Thermodesulfobacteriota bacterium
TACCTTGGGATGACTATATATTCCAATGTAACGCAGCCACCAATTTTTCTGTAGCTTAGGCTAATCAACCGGGCTTACAAGTTGCCTTGCAAGCCCCTGAGTCTTTAGCTCAGGGGTTGTTGACTTTGGTTTTTTTCCATTGGTCCTTCTCCAACCAGAGGCTAATCTTATGAATACACGCCTGAGAGTGTTCTCCAGAAATCAAACTAAAAAAATCGTTTCATGGGATTTATTTTTCCTCTATCTTGGTTACACTTTAAAGTGGACCCAATGTCAAGACCAAATTTGACTTTTTTCAACCTTTACATTTTTCAAAAAATATGGATTAATATTCTCTGCGTTGTTCCTCTGGGGCAGCATCAGTTGGAAACCAAAACAGACGTTGAAGCCATGGAAAAGAAAATACCAGAATTAAAAGACATCTACCGGGAATTTACACACAGGACCGATGAATACAAAAGTGGACAGGCCTGTGAAAAAGGGTGCAGCTTCTGCTGCAGGGAGGCGGGAAGCATCACTGTTACCACCCTTGAAGGGCTGGCCGTCAGGGCGGCCATGAAGGCGTTGCTCAGGTCCCGGCAGAAGACCCTTACCCGGATGTTTCAGCAGGAGATCAAAAAAAAAGAAAAAGGGGATGTGGTTCCCTGTCCTTTCCTGATGAAAAATAATACCTGTATGATTTATGAAGACCGCCCCTTTTCCTGCCGGAGAATCTATTCCACCCATGTGTGTACACCTAAGACCCCTCCCATGGTCAGCCGCCAGGTCATGAAGGAAGGGTACCGCACAATTAAACGCCTGCAGGAACTGGATATCAACGGATATTCAGGTCACATGTCCTATATTTTGTATATGCTTTCGATCCCTGAATTTCTGGACACCTATCTTGGAGGAGATTTTAAGCCCCGGGACATTATGGTTTTTGGGAAATCCCATAAAATCGTCATCAACAGGATGATGGTGGTGGTGTAGCTTTTTTATATAACCGGCATGGCCGGACCATGATCACTGATCCGGCCACAACGAAAAATGAAAGCTGTTAGCTGAGTACTGATGGCTGACGGCTGATGGCTTTCATATAGATAAGGTTTTCTATATATGAACCCATTATGGATTTTAGCGGCATTTTTATTTGGTGCGGTGATAAGCAGGATCGGTTTGCCTCCCATTGTGGGATATCTGCTGGCTGGATTTGCTCTGAACAGTATGGGTGTTCCGGGCAGCGAATTACTGGAATCTGTAGCCGATGCCGGTGTTACCCTGCTTCTCTTTACCATCGGACTGAAGCTGAAGCTGAAAAGCCTTGCAAAACCCGAAGTCTGGGCCGGTACATCCATTCACATGATGGCAACGGTTATGATTTTCAGCTTTGGGATCTGGATGCTTGGGGTTTCAGGTATCCCCCTCTTTGACCAGTTAACCTGGCAGACATCGCTGCTGATTGCGTTTGCCCTGAGTTTTTCCAGTACAGTTTTTGCCGTGAAAGTGATGGAGGAAAAAAGGGAGATGGCCTCCCGGCATGCGGCGGCTGCAATCGGCATCCTGATTATGCAGGATATTATTGCCGTGGTCTTTCTGGCCGTTTCCACAGGGAAAATGCCTTCTGTATGGGCCGGGCCTCTTCTGGTGGTGCTTTTTGCGGCAAGACCTTTTCTTGGAAAACTCATGGAGATGTGCGGTCATGGAGAACTGCTGATGCTCTTTGGTATTCTGATGACGGTTGCCGGTTACACGGGGTTTGAATCTGTCGGGCTGAAAGGCGACCTTGGGGCGCTGATTGTGGGAATGCTTTTCGCTGCTCACCCCAAGGCACCGGAACTGGCCAGCAGGCTGCTTGGATTCAAAGATTTGTTTTTGATCGGCTTTTTTTTAAATATCGGCATTTCCGGTTCACCCACATTCACAGGGGCCATGATCGCGTTGATGCTGGCCCTGGTCATGCCGTTAAAGACCGGATTGTTTTTTATCCTTCTTTCCCGTTTCAGGCTGCGCGCCCGTACTTCATTACTTGCCGCTCTCAGTTTGTCCAATTACAGTGAGTTCGGTCTTATTGTCGGTTCAATCGGGGTTGCCAGCGGCTGGATCAGCAGTGACTGGCTGGTGGTAATCGCCATGGCACTGTCACTGACCTTTATCATGGCGGCCCCCTTGAATTCAGCTTCCCACAGCATATATGCCCGTGTTTCAGGCCGCCTGAAATATTTTGAGACATCGACCCGGCTGCCGGAAGACGCGCCCATCGATCCGGGCGACGCTGAGATTGCAATTCTCGGTATGGGCGGGGTCGGGACGAGCGCCTACGATGAAATGAACCGTAGATACGGGGATGTGGTGATCGGTATTGATTTTAACACGGAAAAAGTCGAAGAACACCAGGAAAAGGGAAGACGGGTGTTTTTCGGAGACGCGGGTGACAGTGACTTCTGGAAGCGCGTCGAACTTTCCCAAAGCCGGGTCTCTCTGGTCATGCTGGCACTGCCTGATCCCAGGACAGCCATATTTTCAATTCAGCAGATGAAAGAGAGAGGCTACGGCGGTCAAATCACCGCCTCTGTCCGCTATGAGGACCAAATGCAGCTTTTAAAAGATGCCGGTATTGATGGCGTATACAATTTATATGAGGAAGCAGGGGCTGGGTTTGCCGATCATGTGTGCGAGCACATGGATTATTGCATGCTTAAACATATCGAGTAGTGGTTTTTTCTTTTCCCCGGAAGAAAAATAACCGTTTGGCCGAAAACCAATCAAGGAAAACACAACAATGCTCAAAACCATGGCCACTCAGCTGACCCTTATTTTCAGAACCGGCAGGAAAAAAAGCAATGGCTGGATTCTGATTAAATTCGCATTGATACTGGCATTTCTCTTTACCCTGTTCTCCGTGCTGTTTCATGTACTCATGGTGTATGAAGGCCGACAATACAGCTGGATAACCGGGTTTTACTGGACTCTGACCACCATGTCCACGTTGGGGTTTGGGGATATTACCTTTCACAGTGATGCAGGCCGTGTTTTTTCCATCGTGGTATTGTTCAGCGGGATTGTTTTTCTGCTGGTGATGCTGCCCTTTACCTTTATTCAGTTTTTTTATGCCCCGTGGCTGGAGGAACAGAACAAGGCCCGGGCACCCAGATCCCTTCCTGACACCATGTCCGGTCATGTGATTCTCACCTATTTTGACGCTGTTGCGGTCACGCTCATTGAAAAGCTCACTCAATACGGATTTGCCTATGTGGTTCTTGCATCCGGGCTCCAGGACGCTTTGGATTTATATGATCAGGGATACCATGTGGTGGTGGGTGAACTGGATGATCCAGACACCTACCGCCGGCTGCGCATTGACCAGGCTGCACTGGTGGTGGTGTTAAATGATGATATTGCCAGTACCAACATCATTTACACCATTCGGGAAATCAATGACAGGGTGAAAACCGTTACCAATGCAGACATGGAAGACTCCCTGGATATTCTCAAGCTTGCCGGCAGCACCCATGTTTTCCAGTTTACCCAGATGCTGGGCAGAGCGCTTTCCCGCCGGGTCCTGGGAATCAATATGCAGGCCAATATCATCGGACAGTTTGATGACCTGCTCATTGCCGAAGCCCCGGTCATGCGGACCTGGCTTGAGGGCAAAACATTGGCACAAAGCCGGCTGCGGGAGATCTGCGGCGTGACAGCCGTTGGGGTCTGGGAGCAGGGCAAATTTCATATTCCCGCACCTGACACCCGGATCACTGAATCCACAGTGCTGGTGCTGGCCGGAACCAGAGAGCAGCTGGAACAGTTTGACCGTTCCATTGCTCTGGCTGATAACAAAGAGACGGATACCAGCCGTCCAGTGGTGGTACTGGGAGGCGGCCGGGTAGGTCAGGCAGTGGCAGAGGCCCTGCATATCCGGGGAATCGAGTATTGCGTGGTGGAAAAAAAGCCCGGTATTGCCGGCAAGCACCCAAACTTTATTCATGGGAGTGCTGCCGACCGCAATACCCTAAAAGAAGCCGGTCTGGAAAAAACTCCGTCAATCATTATTACCACCCATGACGATAATTTAAATATCTACCTGACCATTTACTGCCGCCGTCTGCGGCCGAATGTGCAGATCATCAGCCGGGCAAGCCTGGACAGAAACATCAACACCCTGCACAGGGCCGGCGCCAATCTGGTGATGTCCTTTAGTTCGCTGCTTACCACCACCATGATGAACCTGCTTCAGCCCCAGAAGATGCTCATGCTGTCCGAAGGTCTTAATGTATTCAGAATGCCTTTGCATGCCAAACTGGAAAACAAATCCTTGATTGATATCCAGATCAGGGAAAAAATCGGGTGCAGTGTGGTGGCAGTCAAAAAAGAGGAAACCCTGATCATCAATCCAGACCCGGCCATTGTTCTTGAAAAAGGGGATGAACTGGTGCTCATCGGCACTGCCGGCGCAGAAAAAACATTCATCGAAAAATATCCGGCTCCATCGGAAAATTGATGGTGACCGGGATCATGGTACTTGATGGCAGCCGAATACGTGATTGTATAAACAGAAGTTTTGTTACAATCCCCTGTTACTTGATGGTCGAGTGGTGTTGTTTTATTATACGGCAGACCAGGCTGCTGCCTGTTTTTTTGACTTGAGCTCTGAAGGGAACACGGTTGAATTCCTGCGCCGCCGACCGGTGTCAGGCCCGGGTGTTCTGGGCGCCGGTCTGGATCTTGGAGAACGTGATGCAGGTTTATTGGCAACAGCGGTTTGAAGGGTTTTTTCCACAGGGCTGACCTGGGCATGTTTCACGGGCAGCTGTTTTTTGAGCAGCCGCTGGATTTTTTTCAGCAGATCCTGTTCATCCCTGCTCACCAGAGACAGCGCAGTTCCTTGTTCGCCGGCCCGGCCGGTGCGGCCGATCCTGTGGATATAATCTTCAGGCACATGGGGGAGATCAAAATTCACCACATGGGGCAGGTGCTTGATATCCAGGCCCCGGGCCGCAATATCCGTGGCTACCAGGGTCTGGACCGCACCGCTTTTAAAATCTGCCAGGGCCCGGGTCCGGGTGGCCTGGCTTTTGTTCCCGTGGATGGCGGCAGCAGTGATGCCGTCGCTGAGCAGCTGTTTGGTCAGGCGGTTGGCCCGGTGTTTGGTGCGGGTAAACACAAGGGTCTGGTTCCAGTTACCGTCCCTGATCAGGCCTGACAGCAGGGTGCGTTTGCCGGTCTGGGACACCTGGTACACTTCCTGGTCAATGCCCTGGGCAGGGGAATTGCCCGGAGACACCTCAATTTGTACCGGGTTTTTGAGCAATCCACTGGCCAGCAGCCGTATCTCTTTGGGGTAGGTGGCGGAAAACAGCATGTTCTGACGTTTAACAGGCAGACATTTGATCACTTTTCGGATATCATGGATAAATCCCATGTCCAGCATGCGGTCAGCCTCGTCCAGCACCAGGAATTTTACCTGGGAAAGGTCAAGGGTTTTGCGGCCCAGATGGTCCAGCAGACGGCCGGGGGTGGCCACCAGGATATCCACGCCTTTTTGGAACTGCCTGATCTGGGGGGTGATATTTACTCCGCCGAAAATCACGGCCGTGCGCAAAGACAGAAAGCGGCCATAATCTTTAAAATCATTTTGCACTTGGGCGGCAAGCTCCCTGGTGGGAGTGAGGATCAGTGCCCGGGGATGATGGGTTTTACCCTTTTCCTGGTCCAGCTGCTGCAGAATGGGCAGCGCAAAGGCAGCGGTTTTTCCGGTACCGGTGCGGGCACCGGCCAGGATATCTTTTCCCGTAAAAACTGAGGGGATGGCCTGTTCCTGAACAGGGGTGGGGGTGGTGTGGCCCAGTGCCTCAACAGCACGGAGCAAAGGGGTCCGAAGACCCAGGGTGTCAAACGACATAGGTAATTCTCCTTCTTAAAAAAAGCCCGCCTGTAATACACAGAACCGATCCAGGCAAAAAAATATAAATTCGTAAGGATTGGGGCAAATTGTAAGATTAGGGAATCGACCGCAATACTCCAGGCACCGACCGGATGGCACCAGTTAAAAGATGTACTATACCATAATGCAGCCAAAACGCAAGCTTTAATTTCTGATGATTCACCAGGTGGTTCAGATGAAGCGCTAAGGCAGTACCGCCGCCTCATAGGCCCACTTTGTAAAGAAGAGAGGGAAATCTTTAATGCATGAAACAAACGTATCTCTGTCTATTTGGTCTTTGACAGAGATATTGATATGAGTTACAGCTAAATTTGAATCTATTTTTATTGAAGGATATTGCAAAATAAGATGATAACTTACCACGCCAAGTGTTGATTTGATTTGACTGGGGCTGAAGTTGCTCGCTTGGCTTGAAGAATAAAATCGACCAAAGAAATATGAACGGTTTTGGGATCGGTTCGAGCTGAGGGAAGCCTGTTTGGATTTTTACCGTGTGCTATCCAGTTGCGATACTCATAGATTTGCTTAACCCTACCCCGGAGTTCTCCATCTACTATATCGGAAAATACTTCAACCATATCATTTACGGTCCATCTTTCAATTGAATTGGTTGTGAGAGATGTTATTCGTTCAATAGTTTTCGTTCTTCTATTTATATTACCCTCGATGATTGTTTGAATGAAAACGCGTAATTCCCTCTCGAAAGAGGCAAAGAGGGAAAGAACCATTATGTCACAAGCTCTTCTTCAGTGTCCGTTAATTTGCCAAGCATTAAATCCTTTTGTTCAGCCCAAAAAATTGTCCTATTGTGTAACGTAAATATCTCCTGGTTATAACGGTTTTGGGGGAGCTGAGTTGTTTTTAAGTATGGACAGCCAGTAGCCTTTCATTTATGGTTAAGAGGTAACCCTTAACCAAAGGACGAAAGGATGACCAAAAATTCAGCCCAAA
>JAYEJJ010000015.1:0-6860 GCA_034660495.1 Thermodesulfobacteriota bacterium
TTAAAGTTGATGATGTTATTAAGCACTTTAGTGCTGAAGATATTCTATCAAGGTTTGAGCCGGAAGATATTCTATCAAGGTTTGAGCCGGAAGATATTCTATCAAAGTTTGAGCCGGAAAAAAGGCTTAGCGGACTTAAACCAGAAGAGAGGCTCAGTGGGCTTTCAATAAAAGAAATCGAGAGTTTTCTTGAAAAAAAGAAAAAAAATGAGAATTAAATTAGTGCTTGTTCAAGGTTAAGTCGTCGGGTTGTTATAACTCATCATTATTGATCATCTTTTGATCAATGGAAAAATGAAAAACATAAGCCCGACAATCAAACCTTGAAGGAACAGTAGTTGCCGTTTCATTATCCGGAACAGGCTCAACTTCAACGCACGCATCTTTGCCCTGTGCTGTTACCGTAATGGCACTGAAAATCGCTGAGTTGTAGTAATAATCTTTGGCAAAAAAAGACACAGTATAGTCTCCAGCACAGGTAAATCACTTAAATGAACAAAAGGTATCCTTGATATCACCTTAAAAGTAGTTTGCATTTTTTAAAGCATCTGAATCACAGATTGCCACAGATTACGACAAAGGGGTCAAGTCTGCTCTTGACTCTTTCTTTACCGTGCCAAACGGAAAATGCACTGGGACAAATTGTTGATAAAAAAACAAAAAAACCAACAATCAAATGTATCATGGAAAAAACTTATTTCTGAAAAGAATTTTCCCCTTTTCAACTCCATGCGTGACTGGCGCCTTGAACGTTCCAAAAAAAAGGTCTTCCCCCCGTATTTAATCTGCACAAACAAACAACTTGCAGAGATCATAAAAAAACAGACCTGATTCTTTTGCAGGGCTTCAGAAAATCAGTGGAACAGGCAAAACTAAAATAGAAAAATACGGCAAAAACATTCTCTCTTTACTGAAGATACAAATTCAAACTGTAAACAAAGATAATCAACAGGAACTGCATAAAAGCAAAAATGAATCAGAACAAAAATCAATACAGCAGTCAGAGCAAAAGCCAGAACAACAGCCAGAGCCAAAAAAATGAACTGCCCATAATTGTATCAAAACTTGAATTTTGTTCCCCGGAGAGTGATTTGTAAAGGCTTTCGCGAAACAATCCTGCATCATGAACTACTTGTGCCATGCCTCTATTCCGATCAATATCACCCAAAGCCACAGCAACAAATGCAGCATCTCCATTCGCCTCGGCAAGCTATCCGATTTGCATCGTTCACAACGGCATTGCCGATTAATGTTCCTGCTTGCCCGGAATCAATGAAATCAGTGTGCGTAATACTTTGTTCACATCTTCGGATGTTGAAAAAAAGTTCACGAACATCCGGCTCAAGCATGACCGCCCCATCTTCTAAAGTAAAGCAGGATGTTGTAATTGTACCGTCGCTCTTGTGGATTCTGACGGTATGGCCCTTCCGGTACGCTTGGCAGTACTTCCCACGAACACCTTTTTTGCCTGTAAAGTCATATTCCGGTAACATGTCGGAATCACTATGGGTCTTAGTTTTCTTCATATGTTCTTCGCTCATGTTTTGCAGCCTTTCGACAACTGATAATTCGGATCAAGATCGTGTTTCCATCGCTTTCCTGCTCTGTGTGAACAACAAGCAAAAGTCGATTGTTTGATGAAAACCCAATACTGATCAATCGTTCTTCATAGTCAGAATGATCTTTATAAGTCCCGAAAAAACCGAAATATCGAATCCTATGGAAATTTAGTGGTAATACATGGTGCAAAAACCGGCGGATAAATTCATCTGCCGTATCCCAGGGTTTAACAATAAAGGGATTTTCTCCCAGAGAATCCAGGTGGGGCGCCAGAAAATGATACAGCCAGAAAATGATACAGAGTAGAACCGCTGAAATCCAAACCAGAGTTTTTTAATATAACAGGGACGATGATCCTTTCTCATTGGCGTTTTACCCTTTGAAAATGTCTCCCCGGTCGGTCTGAAGACTGATACTGAAATCAACGGCCTGTTTCACACAGGGCCACATGGCTTCAAGAAAGTGCCGGTCCTGATGTATAAGCCAGGTGTGAAAGACCCCCGTGGCAATATAGGCAGACATATTGGTCTCTCTTGTTTTGTCCAGGGGGTTGCCGTCCATATACGAGGAAAACCAGGACCCGTCATTGTTCTGATGTTTGACCATCCATTGAAAAGCAGCCAGGGCTTCCCTGTGACACCCGCCGATATTCAACCCCATGGCAGCTTCCACAAGATCCCAGGGATCGGTTTTCCCCCCTTCATGCCAGGGAATTTCTCCGGAAGGCCGCTGTAGACGCGTAATAAAAGAGGCCACTGAGTCTATATTCAGAATATTGGCCGGCCGGGCCTTGAAATTTTTCAGATTCATTGAATTCTTCCCAGATCAAAATATATATCTTGAATACCATAAATATTCAGATGTATCAGAACCCGTCATGAATGGCAAGGGCAATTCCAATTCCAATGCACGGAACGGTGGCAGAACAGCCCGCGGCTGATACTTCATGAATGTTCATTCATATTCTAGGGTTTCCAGCATAAGATAGAAAAACAACAGCCTTCAAAAAACCAACTATCTCATAACCTTTTGAAATTGATAAGTAATAATATTTATATAAAAAAGAGATTTTCTAAAAAAAGCCTTGACATCCACTTGAAAACTCTGTTAATCAGAGATGAATATTCATTCATAGTATATCAAATGAATCATAATCTATATTCAGGAGAAAGTCATGAGTAGAAAAATCAGAAAGGCTGCAGTAATCGGGTCTGGAATCATGGGGGGCGGCATAGCGGCTCTCCTTGCCGGTGCTGGAGTAAAGGTACTGCTTTTGGACATTGTTCCCTTTGACCTAAAGGATGAAGAAAAAAATGATCCTGCAGCAAGAAACAGAATTGTAAAAGCCGGTATGGACGCTGCCCTTGCATCCTCGCCGTCCCTTTTTATGACCAAAAAAGATGCTGCGTTGATTACAACAGGCAATCTTGAGGACGATTTTGACAAGCTTGGAGAGTGCGACTGGATTGTTGAAGTTGTTGTTGAAAATCTTAAAATCAAGCAGGATCTGTTCAAAAAAATTGAAACGGTTAAAAAACCCGGGGCCATTGTCAGCTCCAACACCTCGGGCATTCCCCTGAAGGATATGTCAGAAGGACTTTCCAGTGAATTCAGGCAGCACTTCATGGGCACCCACTTTTTCAACCCGGTCAGGTACATGCACCTCCTGGAACTGATTCCCGGAGAGGAAACCCTTCCTGAAGTTCTGGATTTTATCGCCGGGTTTGGTGAAAAACACCTTGGAAAAGGCATTGTCTGGGCAAAGGATACCCCCAATTTTGTGGGCAACAGAATCGGGGTTCAGGGCATTGGAAAGGTCATGCAGGCCATGATTGAAGACGGGCTCACCGTTCCTGAAGTTGACGCGATTTTCGGCCCGGCCCTGGGTCGTCCCAAAACAGCCATTTTCAAGACCACCGACCTTGTCGGCCTGGACACCATGGCCCATGTCTGCCAGAATTCCTATGATCTCTGCACCGATGACGAGCAGAGGAATGCCTTTGTCATTCCGGATTTTGTAAAACAGATGATTGACAAGAAACTCCTTGGCAACAAAAGCAAAGCAGGGTTTTACAAAACCGATCTTACCCCTGAGTGGAAAAAAGTCAGAAAGGTTATCAATCCCGCTGCCCTTGAGTATGAAGACCTTGTCAGGCCGTCCTTCCCCTGCCTGGATGAAGCCAAGAAAAAGGAAACCCTGGCAGAAAAAATCAACTGCGTGGTCAACGGCGATGACAAAGGGGCAAAATTTGCCTGGAAAATTGTGGCCAACAGTTTTCAGTATGCTGCCAGCAGGGTCCCGGAAATTTCAGATACCATCGTTGAAATCGACAATGCCATGAAATGGGGCTATAATTTTGAAATGGGCCCATTTGAGGTCTGGGATGCCGTGGGCGTTCAGAGCGCCGTGGACAAAATGGAAAAGGAAGGACTGGAGGTTCCCGCCAATGTAAAAGCCATGTTGAAAGCAGGAAATCAAAGCTTTTACAAGCTTGAAAACGGTATCCAGTATTTTTATGACTTTAAATCCGCCGGCTACAAAACAGTGCCTGTCAGTGACACCATGGTTTCCCTGGCTGCTGCCAAAGGCAACAACAAAACCGTATTTGAAAACGATTCTGCCAGCCTTGTGGATATTGGAGACGGTGTTTACTGTGTAAAGTTCCATACCAAAATGAACGCCATTAACGGTGAAATTGTTGATTCCATTGATCAGGCCCTGGATTATGTGGATGCCAATGGTGCAGGCATGGTGATTGGAAATCAGGCCGGCGGCATGCCCGGTGCATTTTCTGCAGGTGCTGATCTGGCCTATGTATCCAAACTCTGCCATGACAAAAATTATGCTGAAATGGATGCCTTCCTGAAAAAAGCCCAGGACGGTATTCAGAGAACCAAATACGCCCCCTTCCCGGTGGTGGCAGCACCCTACGGCATGACCCTGGGCGGCGGGTGCGAAACCTGCCTGGGTGCAGACAAAATCGTGGCCCATGCTGAATTGTTCATGGGGCTTGTGGAAATCGGCGTAGGTCTGCTTCCGGCAGGCGGCGGCACAATGAATATCTGGAAAAAATTTGTAAATGCCCTGCCCGGAGGCGTTGCCAAGGACACAGATCTTGCAAAACTCTTTATCCCTGCATTCATGAACGTTGCCATGGCAAAGGTATCCATGTCAGCCGCCCAGGCCGTTTCCAACGGATTTCTCGGTCTGGCCGACAGAATTGTATTCAATCGTGACAATCTCATTGGCGAAGCCAAAAAAGAAGTATTGAAAATGGTTGATGATGCCTACGCCCCCCCGGCAAAAAGACTTCTCAGGGTTATGGGAAATGCCGGCCAGGGCATGGTGAACGAACAAATCTTTAATATGCGCTCGGGCAATTTCATGAGCGATCACGATGCATTCCTTGCAAAACGCATTGCCTACGTCATGAGCGGAGGAGATGTCAACAAAAATACTGAGATCCCCGAGGAGACAATCCTTAAACTTGAAAGAGAAGCGTTTGTTGATTTTACCAAGGAAGAAAAAACCATAGCAAGAATTGATCACATGCTTAAAACCGGCAAACCCCTGAGAAATTAAATTCAAGACAAATTATTAAGGAGGGCTCTCAAAATGAGAGATGCATATATCGTACAATCAGTTAGAACCCCTGGCTGCAAACAGAGAAAAGGTCATTTCAAGGAGACAAGGCCCGAAGAGCTCCTTTCATTTATACTGAAAAGTGTTGTGGAAAAAACCCCGGGAATTGATTTTGATGATTTTGAAGATGTCATGTGCGGATGCTCTTTTCCCGAGGCGGAACAGGGCCTGAACATCGGAAGAGTCTGTGCAAGAATGGCAGGTTTCCCGGAAAAGGTTTCCGGTGCAACGGTGAACAGATTCTGTTCCTCAGGACTTGAAGCCATTGCCCTGGCCCATGCCCGCGTCCAGATGGGATGGTCTGAAGCAGTTATCGGCGCTGGCGTAGAATCCATGACCTTTGTTCCCATAGGCGGCAATATCCTCAGGCCCCATCCTGAATTTTCCGGATCATACCCTGAAATGTACATATCCATGGGGATCACAGCGGAAAATGTGGCCAACCGGTACAATATATCCAGACAGGACCAGGATATATTTGCATCGGCCTCCCAGGCAAAGGCAGCCAGGGCAAGGGACAATGGTCTGTACACAGAACTCATTCCAACCCCTGCCTACAAATACGTACTCCAGGAAGATGAAAAATACAAAAAGGAACAGTTCATTGTTGATGCAGATGACGGCATCCGTGAATCCACCCCGGAAAGTCTTGGAAAACTCCGGGCCGTATTTGCCGCAAACGGCAGCGTAACCGCGGGCAATTCTTCCCAGACAACAGACGGCGCTGCAGCAAGCATTATTGTATCCAAAGAAAAATGTGAGGAACTTGGCCTGAAACCCCTTGCAAAACTGATTTCCTACACCACTGTTGGATGCAATCCCGATGAAATGGGCGTAGGTCCCAGGTATGCCATTCCCAAGGTACTTAAACAGGCCGGCTTTACCATTGACGACATTGATATCTATGAAATCAACGAAGCCTTTGCCTCCCAGGCCCTGTACTGCATCAGGGAAATCGGCCTTGAAAAATACATGGACAAGATCAATATCCACGGCGGCGCCATTGCCCTGGGACATCCCCTGGGATGCACCGGCGCCAAACTCACCGCCACCTGCCTGGCCAACCTTAAGGAAGTGGACGGCAAATACGGTGTGGTCTCCATGTGCATCGGCGGCGGCATGGGCGCGGCAGCCATATTTGAAAGATTATAAATCCTGTTGACCTGAAAAAACATACATTCTCATCAGTCATGCGTTTTTTAAGGCCGCTTCCCCCGGGGAGCAGCCTTTTTTTTCTTGACGGACAGCTGCATTTCTTCTATCAGCGGCACAGATACATACAACAGACAAACTGGCCGTACCTGCCTGCAACCGCGCAGAATCAGCTATAAAAAGCTCATTATTATCCCATTGAGACTTGAAAAGTATATCACAATGAATTATAGTTGAATCATGAAAAAACTATGTACGAAGTGGTTTAAAAAATGGGCTAAAAAGGTGAATTTAGAAAATCATTATCTCATTGAAGCTGTTAAAAATTTAGAAAAAAGGCTCTCCGTAGCAGACTTGGGCGGTAATCTGTTCAAAATTCGTGTCAACAACCCCTGAGCTAAAGACTCAGGGGCTTGCAAGGCAACTTGTAAGCCCGGTTGATTAGCCTAAGCCACAGAAAAATTGGTGGCTGCGTTACATTGGAATATATAGTCATCCCAAGGTA
>JAYEJJ010000016.1:0-6848 GCA_034660495.1 Thermodesulfobacteriota bacterium
TAGGGCATAGCAGAAAACCTTTGTTAAAAATATACAATACTGAGATCACTTTAACTATTTGATTTCTAAACATTTAATTCATGCTAAAAAAGTTAGCTGGTCGACCGGGAAAATGGGAATGCGCCCGATCTGTACATTTCATGAAACACTTCCATCTTATCTATGCTTGGAGCGCCCATCTGTTTACCACCAGCGGTGTCTGCTTTTTGTTTTTATCCCTCATCGCCGCTGTTGACGGACACTTTAAACTGGCATTTCTCTATCTGGCGGTAAGCACGCTTATCGATGCCCTTGACGGGTTTCTTTCCAGAAAAGCCAATGTAAAAAAACATGTGCCCGGAATTGACGGGGAACTTCTCGACAATATCATTGACTATACCGGATTTGTATTTGTTCCGGCCTTTATCATCTACAAGCTGAACCTGATTCCCGGTTTTTTTGGCCTGACAGCCTGTTTTATCATCCTGACCACCTCATGCTACCAGTTCTGTCAAAAGGATGCCAAAACAAAGGATCACTATTTTAAAGGCTTTCCTTCCTACTGGAACATTGTTGCCCTTTACCTGTTTCTCTATCAGGCCCATCCGTTTACCGGGTTTTTTATTATACTGCTCTGCGGTGTACTTGTTTTCATCCCGGTTAAATACCTTTATCCCTCACGGACGAAATTTTTTCAAAAACCCATTCTTGTTATGGGGGCAATATGGGGAACAGGCATATTTATTGTCCTGCTGCTCAATGACATTGGACATCCCCCGGTCTGGTTTTCCCTTATGTCCACGGCTTTCTTTGCCGCCTATACCGGGGCCAGCCTGGTGGCCACCTTTAAAAAAAACCCTGCGGAGAAATTTCTTCCTTGAGCATGCAGCAGGCAATCCTGTAGCGGGGGGGATTATCTGCATGATAGGAAATATTATCCGGCTGAACAAGCTTGTTCATCACACACCCCTCGGGAATGGTGAGATGAAACAGATCCGCCTCGTTGATTTTGGATGTTTTAACAAGCTGGTTGTCTTTAATTTCAAAGCTGTGCAGGGGATAATCTTCACACACTGGACAGCGGTACACCCTGGCATTGGGAAATATAAAATAATTGTCTGCCACAAGCCCTGCGCACTGAAACGCTTCATCCGGTTCCAGAAAAACCTTTGGGTAGGTTACAATAATACCGTATGAGGCAATTTTTAAAGCCACTTTCGGCACAATATCCAGCCAGTTTTCCCGTGACACCTGAAGACCGTTGTCACCCGTTTCAGCCGACTCTCCCCTTATACCGATCACCTGGATAAAAAACCGCTGAATCCCCAGATCCTTTACAATTTCCGGCATCATGGCCAGCTCATGGATATTATTACGGCTCACCGTATAAATCATGGAGGCAGCAAACCCCTTGGAAACAGCTGATTTTACCCCCTTAAGGCAGGTGTCATAACACCCGTCGCCCCGGATGGCATCATTGGTCTTTTTTGTGGCACCATCAAGGGAAAAACTGATAAAATCAACTTCATCCGGGCTGATACGATTCAGTATGTCATGGAAAAGATACCCGTTGGTATCAATGGTAATGGATTTAAACCCCAGCCGTTTTGCCTCTTTGACAGCCAGGGGAAGATCCCTGTGCAGGGTGGGCTCCCCTCCCAGAAAAATCACATTAATGGACTGTGATCCTGAAGCTGCCGGGGTTTTGCCCTGTCTTTCTGCAAACAGGGCAAGCCAGTCTTTTATGATTTCAATATCAAGGGTATTGTCTCCATGCTGCTCTTTATTGATATAGCAGTGGGTACACGAGAGATTGCACTTTGTTAGAATGTGAAAAAAAAGATTTGATGCATCCCTGGAAAAGGCCACTGTTTTTTTCTGCATTATCTGCTCCGTATATCTGCAGCCGCAAAACGCCGGAAAAGAAGATGTGCAAAACCAGGTCTCTGAACTGCAGCACATCACGGCTGGATTTTTAAATTAATGAATGATACTCCTGGACAGCTCTGACACTTAAGGGCGCTTTCTTCAATGCCTGTATGGCCTTACAGATCGCCTTTGCCCCGTCGGTTGTGGTGGCATAGGGTATTTTGAACTGAATGGCAGACCGCCTGATGGCAAAGCCGTCCTTCTGGGTCTGGCTGCTGGCGCCGGTGTTGAGAATAAGCTGCACCTCACTGTTTTTGACGGCATCCACCACATTGGGTCTTCCTGTGGACACTTTTTTGACAAACCTGGCCGGGATATGGTTATCCTGCAGAAAAGACGACGTGCCCCGGGTGGCCATGATGGTAAAACCCATATCATAAAAATCTCTGGCAACGGGCAGGGCCGCCTGTTTGTCACTGTCCTGCACACTGATAAACACCGTCCCTGAGACGGGAAGATTCTGGCCGGCGCCCAGCTGGGCCTTGGCCACGGCAGCACCAAGATCGGTATCAATCCCCATGACTTCACCGGTTGATTTCATCTCCGGCCCGAGAACCGGGTCCACATTGGCAAATCTGTCAAAGGGCATCACCGCCTCTTTAACCGAATAATAGGGAGGAATCACCTGGTGCGTGAAACCCAGCTGTCCAAGGGTTTTCCCAAGCATCACCCTGGTGGCGATTTTTGCCAGAGGCACACCGGTGGCCTTGCTCACAAAGGGAATGGTTCTGGATGCCCTGGGGTTCACCTCAATGACATAGACCTTGTTGTTCATAATGCCGAACTGGATATTCATCAACCCCTTTACCTTGAGTTCCTTTGCCAGGGCCTGGGCTGCGGCTGTCATCTCTTCAATATGTTCTTTTGAAATAGAATAAGGGGGCAGGACACAGGCAGAATCACCGGAATGGATACCCGCCTCTTCCACATGCTCCATCATCCCGCCGATTATTGTTGTCTCCCCGTCGGAAACCGCATCCACGTCCAGTTCAAAAGCGTCTTCCAGAAACTGATCAATCAGCACGGGATGATCTGGAGACGCAGAAACAGCCAGATCAAAAAATTCTTTTAAATCCTTTTTATCGTACACAATCTTCATGGCCCTGCCGCCAAGGACAAACGACGGCCTGACCATGACCGGATACCCGATTTCCATGGCTATTTTTTCAGCTTCTGAAAAACTTGTGGCAATGCCGTTGGCCGGCTGGGCAATCCCCAGTTTTTTCAGCATGGCCTGGAAGAGATCCCTGTCCTCTGCCCTGTCAATACTTTCAGGGGAGGTTCCTATAATGGGAACCCCTGCTTTTTCAAGGGCAGTGGCCAGATTCAGAGGGATCTGTCCGCCAAACTGGACAATCACCCCAAAGGGCTTTTCCTTTTCAACAATATGAAGCACATCTTCCCGGGTCAGGGGCTCAAAATAGAGTTTGTCCGAGGTGTCATAATCCGTGCTCACTGTTTCCGGATTGGAGTTGACCATAATGCTTTCCACCCCTTCTTCCCTTAAGGCAAAAGACGCATGAACACAGCAGTAGTCAAACTCAATGCCCTGACCGATACGATTGGACCCGCCGCCCAGAATAATCACTTTTTTACGGTCAGACACCCTTGCCTCGCACTCCCGTTCATAGGTGGAGTAATAATAGGGCGTAACAGCCTTGAATTCAGCCGCGCAGGTATCGACCAGCTTATAAACCGGCACAATGCCGAGTTTCTTTCTTTTCCTTTCAATCTGCTTTTCAGACTGATGGGTCAGAAAGGCCAGCTGAACATCGGAAAAGCCCCATCTTTTGGCTTTTCTCAACATCTCCTTGGTCAGGTCGCGGCCGGCAAAACCGATCTCCTTTTCAAACTCTACTATCTGCTTGATCTGCCGCAGAAACCAGGGGTCAATGGCTGTGAGCCCGTGTATGGTTTCTATGGACATGCCGTTGAGCAGGGCATATCTCAGATAAAAAATCCGCTGGGAATTGGCTGTGGTTAATTTAAACTCGAGTTCTGTTTTTGAGATCCTTTCCCCGGGCAGGTCCCGTCCGTCGGCACCCAGTCCGCAGCGGTCTATCTCAAGGGAGCGCAGCCCCTTTTGAAGGGCCTCCTTAAAGGTTCTGCCGATGGACATGGTCTCACCAACGGATTTCATGGCAGTGGACAGAATATCCTCTGTTTCAGGAAATTTTTCAAAGGTCCACCGGGGTATCTTGACCACGCAGTAGTCTATGGAAGGCTCAAAACAGGCCAGCGTTTCTCCTGTGATATCATTGGGGATCTCATCCAGGGTAAATCCCACTGCCAGCTTGGCAGCTATTTTGGCTATGGGAAATCCCGTTGCCTTGGAGGCAAGGGCTGAACTCCGGGACACCCTCGGGTTCATCTCAACGATGATAAGCTCTCCGTCCACCGGGTTAACGGCAAATTGAACATTGGACCCACCCGTGTCCACACCGATTTCATTCATGATGGCAATGGATGCATCCCTGAGTTTCTGATACTCCTTGTCTGAAAGGGTCTGGGCCGGTGCCACGGTAAGGCTGTCTCCGGTGTGGACCCCCATGGGATCAATGTTTTCAATGGAGCAGACAATGACCACATTGCCGGCTTTGTCACGCATCACTTCAAGCTCATACTCTTTCCAGCCCAGGACAGACTCTTCAAGCATTACCTGACTGATAAGACTGGCATCCAGCCCGGATCTGGCAAGGGAAGAGAGCTCCTCTTTGTTATAGGCCACACCGCCGCCGGTGCCTCCCAGGGTAAAACTCGGCCTGACAATAATGGGAAATCCAATTTCTGCTGCAACTACTTCAACTTCCTGCATGGAGTGGGCAAATCCGCTTTCAGGGATTCTAAGATTGATCCGGTTCATGGCATCCCGGAAAAGCTCCCTGTCCTCTGCTTTTTTTATGGCCTCAACAGAAGCACCGATCATTTCAACATTGTATTTATCAAGGACACCCATTTTGGCAACTTCCACCGCAGTGTTCAGTCCAGTCTGTCCCCCCAGGGTGGGCAGCAGGGCATCGGGTCTTTCCTTTTCAATAATTTTGGCCACGACTTCCGGTGTAACCGGCTCTATATAGGTTTTATCCGCTGTTTCAGGGTCTGTCATGATGGTGGCAGGGTTGGAGTTCACCAGGATTACCGTATATCCTTCTTCCTTAAGGGCTTTGCACGCCTGGGTTCCTGAATAATCAAATTCACAGGCCTGAGAAATAATAATCGGGCCCGCGCCAATAATGAGAATCTTATTTATATCTGTACGTTTTGGCATTGTTGTTTGTCTGTTGTGTTTTATTTTTCCATCATCGCTGCAAAGCGCTTGAAAAAATAGGATGCATCATGGGGACCTGGAGACGCCTCTGGATGATACTGCACAGCAAAGGCTGAAAATTTTTTATTTTCAAGACCTTCCAGGGAATCTTCGTTGAGATTGATATGGGTCATTTCAACCCCTTCAGATCCAATTGAAATATGTCCGTGCTCGTGCTCGTGTAGGAGGGTATTCAGATCAACTGCAAACCCATGGTTCTGGGATGTGATCTCAACTTTGCCGGTGACAAAATTCTTTACCGGCTGGTTCCACCCTCTGTGACCAAATTTTATTTTATAGGTTTTTGCTCCCAGGGCAAATCCCCAGAAGCTGCATGCCCAGGCAGATACCAAAAACAGGCCGATACCCCAGTATCCCTCTGATGGTGTCAACCGCATAGGTAAGCGGTTCTGGATCACCAGGGCCGTTGGATAAAAATATTCCGTCCGGTTCCAGCCTCTTAACGGCATCCGCGCTTGTAGATGCCGGCATGACAAGAACTTCACATCCTGCCGCATCCAGACACCGAATGATATTATACTTGATACCGTAATCAAGGGCCACAACCTGGTGTCTTTCTTTTCTTTCCCGCCATATGGACGCATCCAGAACAACATCCTGGGCAATATAAATGGGCTTATTGTCCTGCCAGAAATAGGGAAATCTGGTTGTTACCTCTCTGGACAGATCACAGCCCTCCATGGAGGGTATTTTTCTGGCCTTTTTTGAAAGGGATAAAGGATCAAGATCCAGGGTGGATATTACCGCCCTCATGGCTCCCTTTTCCCTTAAATGACGGGTCAACGCCCGGGTATCAATATCTTCAACCCCCAGCACACCTGCTTTTTTAAGATAATCCCCAAGGGACCCTGTGGAGCGGAAATTACTTGGAACATCAACATACTCCCGGACAATCAGGGCTTCAGCCTGAATACCGCTGGATTCTTCATCCTCCGGGCAGACGCCGTAATTGCCGATCATGGGATAGGTCATGGTCACCATTTGCCCGTAATAAGACGGATCCGTTAAAATCTCCTGATAGCCGGTCATACTGGTATTAAATACAACCTCGCCTGATGCTTCTCCTCTGCCTGTAAAGCTGTTGCAGGGAAAGGTCCTTCCGTCCTCAAGTGCTAATAACGCTTTCATTATTGTTTTCCACTGTTTTTTTATATAAAAGCCTTCAGCCTTCAGTACTCAGTTATCAGCTTCCAGTAAGCAATTACCAGTTTTTCCCTGCTGGTTTCTGAAACTCGTGCTCGTGCTCGTGCTCGTGGCTGATGGCTTTCATGATTTATTGTGCCCGTCAGATATGGCCGTTTACAAGAAACTTGAAACAAAAGACAAGGGTCTGCCCCATTTAAGTTTCATTCTTTTTTGTGTAAATGGGATCTAAAATACCAAACCCTTAACTTTTGGTCAATAAAAGATAAAGGCGGGCAGTTCCCCTGGTGACAAAATTATTGACAAAACCAAGGGTTTTGATAGTTTACTTTAACTCGATGTTCAAGTTTTTTTTAACATGTTGATATTATTGATTTTAACAAAATGTGCTATATTTGTGGCACTTTTTTTTAAAACAAATAATATCAATAGGTTAGGGTTTTTTGACAAAAAAATCATGTAAAATCAC
>JAYEJJ010000017.1:0-6809 GCA_034660495.1 Thermodesulfobacteriota bacterium
TAATGGGCGAAATTAGAACCAAACCCGTTTTTTTCATCTGTGTATTTTTCCTGAATAATGGTCTTTTTGGCATCCTTCATAATGCTTCAAAAGTAGTTTACACTTTTTGTGTTTGATTTTTATATTTTTCGTGCCTTTTGTGTGTTTCGTGGTTAAAAAAAGTGTAAAGTACTTATGAAGGATGCCGTCTTTTTTGTATTGGATTGCCGTTATGACAGTTTTACAATTTTACCAGTTCAAAGTCGCCCCAGAGCCCGATTTGTTTTCCCTTTATAATAATAATACCGTAAATGCCATTGACCTGTTTTCCTGCATTAATGGCGGTTTTAATATCAGAGGCCTTTTGCACCATATTGCCCAGGGCTGTGGCTGCAGCATCTGCCAGTGCGCAGGAGTCAGAGATGACAGTAGCTGCGTCTGCTCTGCCAAAGCTTTTGGAATGACCCAGGGTGCCCGATGATGTGCACAGGGCCAGGGGTGTTTCCCGTCTGGCAATACGTACACCGGTTTTCATGCTTAAGGGGGATTTCCCGGCAAATATGCTGAAAATCATTTCCCTGTCAAGTTTCATAAATATATCGCCGCCGTTTTCCACAATCACTTCGTTTGAGTCTTTGAGCAGACGTCTGCCGGTGAATTCAGATACGGCTCCGGCAACGGAAGCCATGGGCCCCACATTCACCTTTGCTGACGCATGGATCATGTCTGCTGCAATTTTCGGTATTGGAAACCCCGGCCTTATGGGTGCCATGGATGAGGCAAACTCAGGACATCGCTGTATATAGGATTCAAGGTAGTTTCTGCATTCCAGCACGGCTTTTACGGCATTATCTGATAAATCCTGATTGGCCTGGATGTGCAGATTGGTCTCTTTCACCGTTACAATAAAGGAAACAAGCCCTTTTTTCTTTGCCTGTGATCTGTATGTGCGGTTTTCAAACATGGTATTTACAGTTCAATGCATTCAGGCTTCATTTTTAAAGGGGCCTGGCGTATAAAAAAGGAATCTGTCATTCCGGCAATAAAGTCCCTGACGATTTCTGGATTGGAATGGGCTTTCCGGTAAGATTCAGAGAGATTTTCAAGAAAACTGGTAAAAACAGGGGAAGCGGGATTGTCATGCTCAAGGTCATTGAGAAAGGTGTTGAACAGGTAATGAAAAATATCTTTAACAGAGGTTAAATGATTTTTTATCCTGGGGTTCTTGTATATGTATTTATAATTAAACGCTTTAAGGGTCTTTAACGCCTTTGAGATATCTGGACTGAAGCAGAGAAAGGGTTCCTGAAAGCTGTGAATTATCAGATCCGTAACCAGACGGTATACAATGGTGCCGTTGGTTTTTCCAAGGGTGGTGGCACATATCTTTGGGATATCATTTCTGTTGATCAGCCCAAGCCGGATTCCGTCCTCAAAATCCCTTCCAATATAGCCTATGGTGTCCGCCATCCTGACCACGCATCCCTCCATGGTCATTGGCATGGCATCAAAAATTTCCTTTTTTTTAAGGGCCTGTATGGAATTGTCAAGATCTTTAAGGGTTTTGTTTCTTTCAGGCTTGAGTCGGTCTGTGTGAATTTCCCCGTTGTGGCAGAGAATGGCATCCAGGGTCTGCAGGGTAAGGTTCCAGCCCTGGCCGTTTCTTTCAATTTTTTCCAGAAATTGTAAAGACTGAACATTGTGGAGAAAACATCCGATTCCACAGGCAGTGCAAAGCTCTGAAAGGAATGTTTCACCGTCATGGCCAAAGGGGGGGTGGCCGATATCATGGCCTATGGCCGCTGCTTCAATAAGATCTTCATTGAGCCCGAGGTATCTGCCGATGGTTCTGGCTATTCTTGACACCAGCTGAACATGGAGGACCCTGTGGGTGATGTGGTCATTTTTGATCAGCGAGAAAACCTGGGTTTTGTCTATATATCTGGTATAGGCAAGGGAATTTAAAATACGGTCAGCATCTGCTCCAAATGCCTGTCTGTACCCCGCGTCAAATTCAGGGTCGGGCCGGCGCCTGATGCCGTTCTCACTGAAACAGGCCAGGGGGGAAAAAAATTGTTTTTCTCTCTGGTTAAAAAGTTCTTTCATCCCTCCTGGTTTTTCACCGATCATGTTCAAAAAAACCTTGAATACTGTGTTATAGAAGCTTGGAGATCTTGTCGACAATTTTGTCAAAGGCTTTTGAAAAATTACTGTCCGGTTTTTCAAGCACAATGGGAGACCCATCATCACCTGAGATCACCACATCTAAATCAAAGGGGATGGAGCCCAGGAAATTCAGTCTTTCCGCCTTGGCTGTTTTTTCACCGCCCCCGCTTTTGAAAAGCTCTATTGTTTTGCCGCAGTGGGGGCATTCAAAGGGACCCATATTCTCTATTATCCCCAGGGTTTCAATCTTTACAGTCCTGCAGAAGGAGATGGATTTTCTGACATCAGCAAGGGCCACTTCCTGGGGGGTGGTAACCACCAGGGCTTTTGTATCTTTGATCATCTGCACAACAGATATGGGCTCATCGCCAGTACCTGGAGGCGCATCAATGATCAAATAATCCAGATCCCCCCAGTCAACAGACCCGACAAACTGCTTGATCATGCCTGTTTTTGCAGGGCCGCGCCAGATAATGGCCTGATTCTTATCCTGCATCAAAGCCTGGATGGATACGATTTTCAGATTGTCCGCCCCCTGTTTGGGTATGAGCTGCTTGTTCTCATTGACATTTAAAAGCTCTGTCATACCAAACATATGGGCAATGGAAGGACCGTGGAGATCCACATCCATAAGACCGGTTTTAAATCCTTTTTTGGCTAAAGTAGCTGCCAGGTTGGCTGACACACTGCTCTTTCCAACTCCCCCTTTTCCGCTTAAAACAAATATTTTGTTTTTTATTCTGGACAGACAGGAGCTGATCATTTTTTCCTGCTCCTGTTCCATCATTTTCTGCTTTTGCTGGGCAGAACATTGTCCGCCCTCTTTTTTGGCGCTCTCTACACTGTCATGAAGCATGATATATAAAATCTCCTTAAATAATAGATTAAAATTTAACCATATAAATAATTACCATTATCAAAGTTCTGTCAAGTTGAATACAGAGGGTTTGATTTTTATATTGGGATGATATTCTGTGATTCTTATATTCATTTGTCTGCCGGAAGCGTCAGTGATCATTGATGCTGTCGGGATAACATGGGAATTGAAATTTTCAAAATCAGAAAAAGAAACAGAATAAAGCAGTGTTCTCCATGACTCAAACATGTCAAATTTTATAATTTCCTGTCTGGCATTCATGAAGATTTTCTGTATCCGGCTTTTCCATTTTTTTTTCAATACCAGGGTGGTTGTTCCATTGTCTTTGTCTTCAAAAACCGAGGCCGTATCAAAATCCAGGAGAGGCATGCGCCCTGCAAGCAAAGCAATGATCTGTCTGAGCCTGACCGGGAGCAGGTCCATTTTTTCAAGGGAGGGATTTTTTGAATTGACAATGTAAGGCTTATGTTCACCGGTATGGGATACAAAAGTTACTTTTTCTCCATTGGCAGCAATGGTTTCAACAGGCAGGCCGGAGCTGAGAATTGTCATTCGAATTTTTCCGGGCAGATCGCAGACAAAGGCAAACTGGAATTTTTCAACCCTGTTTATGGATGAAAGGCTAAGCTGTCCTTTGCCTCTGCAGGTTTTGATTTGATTGTTACTGGTTTCAATTTTCCGGGTAAGCTCGACAGCTTTTGCCTGCATTTCAGGGGATAAAGTCGGTTGCAGCCCTGAACAGCCGGAAAGCATAAACCAAAGCAGGAGTATAAAACGGCCCGGGTTAATTCTGAGCATTTTCTGCCTTGCTGGTTTCGGCAATTTCTTCTGTTACCGCCTTGATTTTTTTTTCCAGGTTTTTGAAAGTTTCCGGGTTGTCCTTTGATTTTTCCAGGACTTTTGTGTATGTTTCCAGGGCTTTTTCCCTTTTGTTCAGTTTTTTATAGGCATCCCCAAGGTGTTCTGAAATAATAGGGTCAAAGGATGTTATTTCAGCTGCCTTTAAAAGCAGGTCCACTGCTTTTTTATACTGCTCTTTTTTAAAGAATACCCAGCCCAGGCTGTCCATGATAAACCCATCTTCGGGTTTGATTTCCAGGGCTTTTTTAATCAGGGCCTCTGCCCGGTCAAGTTCAATGCCGAGATCTGCATAGGTATACCCGAGATAATTCAGAGCGCTGGCATTATCCGGTTCTATTTCAATGACTTTTTTCATGGTGTCAATACAGGCATCCTTGCGGCCAGCCTTGTCCTGCATAATGCCGAGCCTGAAAAGCAGGGAGGCGTTTTCAGGGTAATCTTTTAAGGACTTTTCAAGGAGTGCAGATCCTTTTTCATACCATTGTTTTTTTTCATAAAAAGAGCTGAGGTAGGTAATAATATCAATGTCACCTGGCAGTTCTGCCTGCTTTTTTTCAAGAAAGGAAATGGCTTTGTCAAGGGCATCAATTTCCGTGTACAGGTAGGCGGTATGAACCACAATTTTTTTATAATGCTCAAATTCAGGCGTTATCTTTAAAAAATGATGAATGGCCTTTCGCGACTGTTTTAACGCGTCAAAGGACATGCCGGCCAGGTAGTTGAGAGTGGAGCTGTCTGGCGCGCCTTTGAGCAGTCCTGTAAAAACAATGGATGCATCCTTGTATCTTTTTTTACCGATAAACTCCCTGGCACAAAGCATGAGAAAGTCGTAATCATCTGCTTTTTTTGTCCCGATTTCAGCAAAGATCTCTGCGGCTTTTTCCTTTCTGCCGTGTTTATGGAAGTACAGGGGCAGCTCCATGGCGGCCTTTGTATTATGGGGTTCAATGTCAAGAATTTTTTCATACAGGGAAATGATTTCAGGATTTAATTGTGCATCTTTTGTCTGCCTGGATTTATAGATTTTAATCAGTTCAAAGCGGGGTTCTACAAGATTTGGATTACATTCAATGGTTTTTAAAAAGGCCTCTTCTGCATATTCAGCATTTTTTTTCAGGGCATGAATTTTCCCGAGAAAAAAATGGGCGGCATAGGAGTTCGGGAATTGTTCAGCCATTTTTGAATATACTTTAAAGGCTTCATCGGTATTGTCAATATCCATATACATGCTGCCGAGAATCAGGTAGACATCTTTGTTCTCCGGGTCGATCTGGAAAATTTTCTGGTATAATTCCCTGGCTTCGTTTGGAAAATGCAGCATCTGTTTCAGTTTTGCCAGAATTAAAAGAGCGTCTGTATTGTCAGGAGATGCATCAACAACTTCTTCTGCAGCCTGCAACGCTTTTTCTTTTTTATCCAGGTAAAGATAAAGGGCAATGAGCTCCTTTTTTAAATAAAATGAATCAGGATCTTTGGCTGCAGATTTTAAAAGTGATTCAAGGGCCTTGTCTGTTTCCCTGTTTTTTTTGTGTATCTGGAATTTAAGATAATTATAATAGGGAGAGTCAGATGGCGTTTCAGAAAATTCCTGCATCAATTCTTCTGAAGCCTCTGATGCTGCAGGGGGGGGCATAACCTTTTGTTCCAGCATCCCTTTGTCATTTTGCGGTGCAGAGGAACAGCCTGACAAAAAAATCAGCAGAATCAGAGGCCAGCATTTCAGAACGGGGAGATTAATCATTTTCAATATAATTCCTATGGATTGATCTCGCTGTGGTCATAAGCGGAAAAATCCGGCATTTCATTTTTAAAATAGTCTTTCATCTTTTTTATTATATTGTTTTCTATCTGTCTAACCCTTTCCCGGGAAATATTATATTGTTCTCCAATTTCCTGGAGGGTTTCAGGTTCATCAGAAAATATTCTTTTGTCAAAAATGTCAAGTTCCCTCTTCTTCAGTGTTTTTTTAAAGTCATTGACCTTGTGGTGAAGAATATCTTCAATTTGTTTTTTGGCGACTTTTTCTTCAGCAGAGTCGCTTTCAACATTGATAAACTCAATTCTTTCCGTGTCAGAATCGTTTCTTAAGGGCTCATCAAGGGAAAGATCCCAGCTGTCAAGCCGTTGATCCATATCAATAATCTCTTTTTCAGACACCCCCATTGTCTCGGACAACAGCTTGGGTTTGGGGTCAAACCCCTCATCTATAAGGCGCTGTTTTTCTTTTTTCAGTCTGAAAAAGAGTTTGCGCTGCCCCTGGGTGGTGCCGATTTTAACCAGGCGCCAATTGTCCATAATAAATTTAAGAATATACGCTTTTATCCAGAAGGATGCATAATATGAAAACTTTACATTTTTGTAGGGATCAAATTTTTTTACAGCCTGGACCAGCCCGATGTTTCCTTCCTGGATAAGATCCAGCAGGTTCTGCATCCATATCCTCTGAAACTCAAGGGCAATTTTTACAACCAGCCTTAAATTGGAGGTCACCATTATATAGGCCGCATCACTGTCATCTTCTTCCTGAATTCTCTTGCCAAGGTCAATTTCCTCTTCACGCTTCAACAGGCGGTACCGGTTGATTTCAGCCAGGTAGCTTTGAAGGGGATCTGATTTAACAATTGCTTTTTCAGAAGAAGAGGCGTTTTTTGGACGGACCGGCATCAAATACCCTTTTTCAGAAGGCATCTTTTTTTTATTGTGATTAAGATTGTCTTTATCTTTTTTTTTATTCATATCTGACCTTGATTTGTTCTATCCCTTGACTTTTTTTAAAGCCATCAGCCATCAGTACTCAGCTTCCTGTAACTCGATCATCAAGTTTTTTGAATACCGCCGCCCCCAGCGGTTGCCTGTCAGGAACGAGAACGACGGAGGACTTTTTCCCTGCCAGGCTAAAAATCGGCGACCTGCGGCCACTGGTCCT
>JAYEJJ010000018.1:0-4173 GCA_034660495.1 Thermodesulfobacteriota bacterium
CCTTGGGATGACTATATATTCCAATGTAACGCAGCCACCAATTTTTCTGTGGCTTAGGCTAATCAACCGGGCTTACAAGTTGCCTTGCAAGCCCCTGAGTCTTTAGCTCAGGGGTTGTTGACTAAAAGTCTTAATGGGACATATTTCATGCCGCGTCTTGAAGACGGACAAAAATCCTGTTCAAAATACGTATATTATTTTTTTCCAGATCCCTGATCCTTAAGGTAGAAAAGGTGAAAAGGCAACCAGGTTCGGGAAAAACGGGGTTAATCTTTGCTTTGAAACCGGTTTAACTGCGATTCATAGTATTCTTTGCGCGATTCTGCCTTTTCCAGGGCCTGTTCAGCAGCATGGACGGCTTCGCTGTAGTGCCCGTTTAAAAAACAGGCCTCTGCATAGGTATCAAGAATATGGGGTTCCTGACTTAAGCGAACGGCTTTTTCTGCCAGTACAAGGGCCCTTTTATGATCCTGCAGTGATGTTTTACTGCAGGTGGCAAAGAGCCATGCCAGATTATTTAGCGCATTGACATTATTCCCGTCAATTTTCAGGACATTCTCATAGGCCTGAACTGCTTTTTCAAAGGACCCGGCATTATAATAATAATCCCCTACCAGGGTGTACAACTGGGAATTTTCCGGCTGAACCTGGAGCTGGTGCAGTAAAATCTTCTCCGCCATAAAAGAGTCAAGGTGTTTTCCTGCTTCTCCAAAATTAACCGCATACCCAAAAATGCATATCATAACTATAAACCCGGCATACCCTATAAGCATATGCCTGATTTTTTTATTATGTTTTTCAATCAAAGAAGGATCGTCTTCACATTTTTCAAGAAAATCCATGCGCTGCTGAATACTGAAATGATGCCAGCAGGGTTTGTCCCTGGACTGCCTGCCGAATCCCGCTATTTTATTAAAGGTGGCTATCAGCGACCTGGCGCTGCCAATTAAGGTAAACACGTGAAGATCAGCCTGGCGCTCACAATTGCGCATGAAAAAACCAAACACATATCTAAAATAAACAATGAATAACAGGATCAGGATGAAACTGAACATAATGGGCTGGGCAAAATCCGGGCTGATATGAAGAAATGAAAAAAAATTCAAAAACAGGGCAGAGTAGAAAACAAGAAATGCCAGGGGTTCAAACAATGCGTAAACAGATACAATATAGCCTGCAAAAAAGAAAAGATAAAAAAACATGTGCTTTTTCTGAACGTGGCCGAGTTCATGGGCAATGACCGCATCAATTTCGTCAAGGGAGAGCATGCGGAGCAGGGCCGGCGTAACCAGAATATACCGAAATTTCGCTACAATGCCCATGACCCCGGCCGTAATCATGGTTCCGCCGAAAAGCTCCCATCTTACGATATCTGCATATCTTACCCCGGCCCTGGAACATATGTCCTCTATCCGTTCCCGTGCAATGCCCCTTTCAAGGGACGTACACCGCCACAATTTCTGAATCAAAAACGGGCCGAAAACGGCAACGGCAAAAAGAAAGAGCAGCACATAACATATCTCTCCTCCGGGGGATGCCATAAATTCCTTTAATCCAGTAAATGGAAGCAGCTGTATCATATCCGCTGTAAGGGAAAGGGCAAACCATGGCAGAAGCGCCGGCAGTGAAAAGGAAATATTGGATACCACAAAGGTTTTTTTAGAAGAAATATTCAAAAAAAATCTTTTCTGCACTTCCCATGCATAATTCCAGACAATAACAAGGTAGCCCACAAAAATGGCAAGAAAAAAAAACGCTTCAAAGGTGGGAAAAATCTGAAACAGAAAAAAATCAGAAAAAAACAATTTTAATCTCAGCCCATAAAGGGTCAAGGCAAAAATCAAAAGCGCTAAAATTGAAAGTCTTAAGATGGCTTTTTCAACCTGCTGCTCAAGCCTGAATATGCTGATTCTTTCAGATTGTCTGCCCACCTGCTGAAAAACAAATCTGCAGACAGCAGTAAAAAAAAGCACCATCAGAAAAAAAAGCATCAGAGAATGATCCGCCGGTTTTGCACTGTCCTGGGGGAACTGGCAGGTGGTATACAGAAGAAGGGCCACAATAAAGTATAAGAAATTTGCAAACATTCAGATAATTCCATGGGCTGCATAGGTGGACAGGATAATCCAGGATTTTACATCAAACTTGATTTTTGGGTTTTTGAGAAGGCGTTCAGCCTCTTTCCTGGAAAAAAACAACACCTCAATATCTTCTGAATCTTCGTTCCATTTTAAAGAGAACTCACCGCTACATTCCACAAACAAAAGGGATACAGATTCATCTGTCATCCCGGATGAGGAATACACAGGGGGACTTTTTTTCAAAACTTTAACCAGCTCAAGTCCTGTTTCTTCTTTCAATTCCCTTTTACCTGCTGCTTCAACGCTCTCCTTTCTGTCCACAAGCCCGGCTGGAAACCCGTATTGATATCCCCCAAGGGGCACCCTGAATTCCCTGATGACAACCAGTCTTTTTTTTTCCCTGTGCCACGGCACCACAACCACGGCATCGGCACATGGCGGTTCCCCCCCTGCTGCAGCCGCAGAAGGGGTGTTCTGACGGGAGGCGAAAATCCATGATTTTTTGTTTCCCACCCTATCCCTGTACTGAATGGAGAACAGGTTTAAGTGTTTAAAAGTCGTTTCTTTCTCTATGTTAAGGATGTCCATGTAAATGTTCCATCTCCTTTAGTGATGTTTCAGATGATGCCGCCCGGTGTATGCTGCCAAAGAACACGGCATGATTGGATGAAAAAAAAGGGGGATTCTTTCTTAAAATCGGCGCAATCAGGGGATTTTTTTTAAACTGCCTGTCAACAAATTGTCTGACTCTTTTTCTGTCCCAGTTGTCAGGATGTTTAAACCCGGTATACAGGGAAAGGTCTCCATTGTAAAACAGTCGGGTCTGAAGGTCTTGAGCTTCTCTGCTGAACCGTGGGAGATTGAAAATCGCTGTATTGAGAAAGTCTATTCTGTTGCTGTGGGCTGCCACATAGGAAAGGGTTTTGTCAGCTGAAGCCTCGTTTTCAAATGTGGTTCCGAAAAGAATATAGACATAGGATAAAATCCCGGCTTTGTTTAAACTGGTAAGCACTTTGGATGCCGTTTCAAGATCTGTTCCCTTGTTCATTCTGTCAAGCACCTGTTGATCCCCTGACTCCAGTCCCAGTTTCAGCATCCGGCATCCAGAGCTGTATAATTGCCTGCAAAAGTTCTCATCTGCCAGTTGTCTGGAGAATTTAACAAACCCGTACCACAAAAAAGGCACCTGTTTTTCCCGGCTCAAGGCTTTTAAAAATGAGGGGGACAGGGCATTGTCAAGGAAATGAACATAACTGATCTGGTATGTGTGGCAGAGAAAATACAGCTGATCCATTATATCCCTGTTGTTCCCCTTTCTGAATCGGCTGTTTTCAGCTTTTTCCGGGCAGAACCGGCATTTTCCCCAGTAGCAGCCAATGGACGTTCTATAGGGAAGCACCCTGCCCGGAGAAAGGTAGCGATCCCATCTGCAGAAATCAAAGTCAGGCAGATACCCTGCACTGCTCCACACCGGGCAATGCACGGCCCTGTAATGAACATCAGAGTTATGAAGGGCTGGGCCAGGAACGGCCGGGCAATCATCAGACCGGTTATAAACGGATGGGCTATGACCTTCAGTGCGGTCAAATGCTGGGACAGGAACATCTGGAAAACTAACACTGCCACGGCTGCAGGTATCTGTATTTAAAACACCATCTTTGTTTCTTCTGAAGGAGTCTGCCAGGGAAACAAGAATGTCTTCACCCGGCCCTTTTACCATCTTATGGACAAGAGAACCAAAAAGATTTTTCCACTGGAGACTGCTCATCCATGAGGTAATCAGCCCCCCTCCCATTATAATTTTTTTTTCCGGGAACCGTGATCTGATCCACCCGGCAAGGGCAAAACCGGTAAGCGCCTGGCTTAGAAAACAAAGGGATATGCCCACCCATGGAAATTCTGAGCACTTAATCCGCTGTAAAAGAACGGTTTCAAAATAGGGGTAAAAGGGATTTTCCCTGAACCTTTCAGCAGAAATAAACAGATCCCGGCTTTTAACAGGAAAAAGCTGCCTGTCCCTGTAATCAGAGATCGTCACCCTGAATCTTTCCGGCAGAGAGGCGGCTATAACCCGGTTGACATCGTGCTCGTG
>JAYEJJ010000018.1:4273-6780 GCA_034660495.1 Thermodesulfobacteriota bacterium
CGTGCTCGTGCTCGTGCCCGTGCTCGTAAGGCAGAGCTGTGGATATAACCCGGTTGACATCCATCATCCTCTGGGTATACCGGCCGTGATTATGGTAAACCCCTTCATCCTTTAAATCAGATAGATTTTTTTCAAAATGGGCCTCAGCCCTTTGTGTCCAGGCATCCCTGGGATGGGATGAAGATCTGGCCAGCCACAGCAATGCGTCAACATTGGCATCCACAACTTCTGATTTAAACCCGTGGGCGTTGAGTGCTCCAGATAAAAGCGCTACCCCGCCCGGGGGCTCACAGCACTTTGTGACAGGCGGATAAATCAGAATCATACCTGAACTTTTTCAGGGAGACGTATAACAAATTTAGCCCCGCCCAGTCTTGATGATTCCACAGAAATACTGCCTTTATGGTTTTCCACAATTATAAAATAGGAAACAGAAAGCCCCAGACCCGTGCCCACCCCCTGTGGTTTTGTGGTAAAAAAGGGTTCAAACACTCTTTTTCGTGTGGCTTCATCCATTCCCGGACCATTGTCTTCTATCTCAACAACAACCTCCTTGTTTTCCTGTCTTATGCATACAGCAAAACAAGGACGGGCTTTTCTGGATACGCTATCCATCATGGCATGGGCACCGTTTTTAAGTATATTTAAAATGACCTGCTGGAGTTTTGAAGGGTCACAGAAAATATCCGGCAGATGCTCTGGATAGTTTTTTACAATCTCTATGCTTTTAAAATCATAATTTTTCTTTAAATCATAATCATTGGAGGCAAGGGCGATGGTGGTATCCACTATATGTTTAACATTGGCGTACATGAATCCAGACCCGCTTTTTCTGCTGAAGGAAAGCATGTTGTCAACAATTTTTGCAGCACGGTCACCTGCTTCCCTTAACAGAGACAAAAGGGTAAAAATTTCCCGTTTGTCCATATAGGCTGTTATTTTCTCCATGGAAATCCCCAGTTCTTCGGCAACGCGGACATTGGCCGGCAAATTGTCAAGTAAAAGCCGGTTTTCAATCACCTGAGCATTCTGAACAATGCCGGCAAGGGGATTGTTGATTTCATGGGCCATCCCTGCGGAAAGCCCCCCGACAGATATCCTTTTTTCCGTCTGAATCATCATCTCTTCCATATGTACCTGCTGGGAAATATCATTGATCCTTATAACAGCACCGTCTTCACCTTCAGATGAAAGTGGAAAAACAGCAATGGAATAATACTTCAAAAATGCGTTTTCCATTACAGAAAACTTGTCATCAATCTGGGGAAGCCGGGTGTTTACTGCTTTTTCTATAAGGCCTGTCTTATCGGCAAACAAAGGAAAAACGTCCTTAAATCCTTTACCGCCGATGTCTGTCCTGTCAGACCCTGTCAGCTGCTGGGCATTTTTATTCCAGTGGGTGATCTGTCCCCTGGCATCAACCCCCACAAACACCGAATCCACAGCATTAAATACATCGTCAATATATTTTTTGGCCCTGTTAAGGCTGTCCTCTCTTTTCTGTATTTTTTCTGTCATTTTTTTAAATTGATCAACAATCAGAAAAAATTCTTTGTGTCTGATATTGTTTAAATCATAGGTATAATCCCCTTTTGATAATCTTTCCATGCCTGTACTTAAATTTTCAAAGGGTTTTTTCAGAAAAATTCTTAAAAGGATACCTGTCAGACCAGCCACAAGGCAGATCAAACCCGTTCCGATAAATAAATATGCCGATATCAGGCGCTTCAGCCTTTTTTTGAGATGCTGTTTTGTTATAGAGAGTGTAACATGACCTATTTGCTGACCATTATGCAGAACAGCCCTGTCATTCACAATCAAATCATCTGTATTCTGGATTGAAGATTTTTCAATGAGAATGCGGTGCTTTTCTTCTTCCCATATAATAATGCAAGACACAAGTTCTGATATAAAATAGGCTTCAGCAATTTTATCAAGGTTCTCCCTGTCAAAGTTCCACAGGGGCAGTTCAATGCTCTGAATAAAATTTTTCATCAGCTCATCTGATTTCTTTTTGAGCTGTTTTTTTTCATGGGCAGCTAAAACAACGCAGTGGATAATGACTGAAAAAGCAATTACTCCGGTTAGAATAAACACAAAACTGACAATCAGATTTCTTGTTATGGACTCTTGTTTTTCTTTTATCAAAATAAAACCACCTGATTAAACAACGCAGAGTTAAGCGGCGGCGGGGCTTTTTCCGCCGTCCGCTTGAACGATTTGTTGTGTGCCGGGTACGGCACACGTTCTTAAGGGTGAGTCTACAATTTCCAGCAATGGAAGTCAAGGCAAGTCCCAAGCCCAGCCAGATGGGGAGGCGGGTCGAAGACGCGAAGCCACGGCAATTAGGAGCATGTTACTTATGGTTATAATGCAGCAACCGCCTGAAATGACTGTAGCGTATCTGTTTACCGAACATCTGGCAGGTGGCCCCCGGCTCATGGAAATGATCCTTGAACGGGGAAATATGTTTACGGCTTTAAAGCGAGTCCGTGGTAATAAAGGGG
>JAYEJJ010000019.1:0-17780 GCA_034660495.1 Thermodesulfobacteriota bacterium
ATCCTTTAAGCAAGGCAAAGCCTTACTTATCCGTATAGTCTCAATGCTTACAAAATTCAGAGCTCCTGACACCACAAACCTAATATATTGTTTTAACTGAAAATATTCAAATTTAGGATCGTAATTTTAAATGCATAAAAAAACCAGACAAATACCATATATTGTGCTTATTGTCTTTGTTTTTAAAAAAAATACTATATATAGAAAATGATTATGCATTCAAAATTAGCTGAGGTCAGGAGTTCTGAAATTATGTCAACCACGTTAACGAACACGTTCACGAGCACGAGCACGAGCACGAGCACGCAAAGATCATAGCTAAAGCTACCCGCCTAAAAGGCGGGGGTTTTAACCTTAAAGGAGACTAATAAACAAAAGGGGAAAGGTATGATTATCACCTGTGAAAAGTGTGGAACAAAATTTAGCCTTGATGAATCTCTTTTAAAACAGGAAGGGTCAAAGGTAAGGTGCAGCCAGTGCAGACATATCTTTATGTCATACCCCCCCCTTGCACAATCCCCCCGAAAAATTATTCCAGAGTCAGACCGGACCGCCATGGATAAAGAAACAGAGGAAATAGATGACTTAAGCAATTTTGACCTTGATGAAAAGGACTTGAACTTTGAATTTGAATTTGAAACACCAGATGAGGCTGACCCAGATGCAAAAGATCTTGAATTTGATTCCGAAGATACAGAAGACTCCCTGGAAATTGAGATTGAAGATGACACAGAATCCCTCAGTATTGAAGATAAGGATGAATTAGATCCGCTGGAATTCGAGATCGACGATGAATCAGACGACACCCTGGACATTGAGCTGGAGGATGACACAGACAACCTGGACTTTGAACTTGAGGGGGAATCAGAAAACCTGCTGGACGTCGAAACCCATGATGAAACAGATGAGCTTGATTTTGAAATTGATGATGAACTTCAACTCATGAAAGATGAACTCTCAGAGTTTGAGACAGATTCTGCCGGCCCAGACGACACTTCACCCGCGCTGCAGGGCTTAAAAGATCAAATGCCTGACAAAACAGACCAGGACCTGGAATCCTTTGATCTGGAATCCTTTGATATAGATGCGATTGAATCCTCTTTCCAGAAAGCCGGTCAGGGTGACCCCCTTGAAGAAAATCTGGATGAACCCGGTAAAGAAAACGCTGAGCCCAAACAGGAAGCTGAATCAATAAGCCAGCCGCTGTCCTTTGAGAGGCAGGCGCCGTTAGAGGACACACAGGTGGTGGCAGACCCTGAAAAAGATTCAGACAATCAGGAAAAGGATGAAGTTAAAGTTGCAGATGAAGTTGATAATGAAGAGGATGATCTGATCCCCCATCCTGATTTAAATAAAAAAGACAGGAATAAAAAACCAGCTAAACTACGAAAAAGTATTATGGCGGCCCTTTTTCTTGTTTTGTTTCTCTTTGCCGGCTATTGCCTGTGTATCATGAGGGGAATTGAAATTCCCTATATTACCAGCCTGGAAATTCCCTATCTGACAGAACACCTTAAACCCGTGGAAAAAACCCCTGATATAAGACTGGTACCTGATAAAAAAAGTGTTACAGGCAAATTTATAAACAACGAGACAGAAGGGACACTTTTCATTATAACCGGCAGGGTTACCAGCAATTCAAACATCCCGGCAGCCCATGCTAAGGTAACCGGAACCCTTATAACCAAGGGTAAAAACAAAGCCATGGAAAAAACCGTTTTCTGCGGCAACACCCTGGATGACGACGCTTTAAAAACCTATGAATTTTCCAGAATAGAACAGGTGATGTCCCGTAAAAAAGGAGAAAATAACATGAACACCCATATTAGCCAGGACAGACCTGTCCCCTTCATGGTTGTTTTTAAGGATCTACCCGATAATCTGGAAAACTTTACTATTACCGTAACAGATTTTGATCAGGGGAATTTAAAGAATAAAAAATAAATATTGACAACGTCATGGCTAAATGATATGTTCGACGGGTTTTTGGCGATGTAGCTCAGTTGGTTAGAGCATGCGGCTCATATCCGCAGAGTCCGGGGTTCAAATCCCTGCATCGCTACCATATAAGACAATGCCGGTTTGCCTGGACATATATTTTAGGCAAACCGGCTTTTTAGTTTCAGGAGAAGGATTATGTCAGGAGTCTATGAAATTTATGTCAGGGATCATTTCTCTGCTGCCCACGCATTAAAAGGGTACGATGGAAATTGTTCCAGACTGCACGGACACAACTGGACCATAGAAGCCTTTATTCAATGCAGAAAACTCAATACCATTGGAATTGGAATTGACTTCAGGGATGTCAAGGATACCCTGAAACAGATTCTCAGCAATCTCGACCACACAAATCTCAATGAGCTTGCTGAATTCGGCAGTATTAACCCCACAGCAGAGAATATTGCCCGCTTTCTGTATACAGAACTTGGAAACCGCTTCAACAAGGAACACATAAAGGTTTCCATGGTCAAGGTCTATGAAACCCCGGGCTGCGGCTCAGCCTTTTGGGAGGAATAATTGTCCCTGAACGTCAGTGAAATTTTTTACAGCCTTCAGGGGGAATCCACCTATGCAGGGATGCCCTGTGTCTTTGTCAGGCTTTACGGGTGCAACCTGTCCTGTTCATGGTGCGACACCTGTTATGCAAAAGATAAGGACGGCATAAGCCGGGAAATGGATATCAATACCATCCTGGAAAAAGTCAAATCCTTTAACTGCCCCCTTGTGGAAATTACCGGCGGAGAACCCCTTATCCAGGAAGACACCCCTGCACTGGCAAAAACTCTGGTGCGTGACGGGTTTATTGTGCTTGTGGAAACCAACGGCAGCCTGCCCATTAACAGAATCACCCGTCAATGTATCAGAATTGTAGATATAAAATGCCCGTCCAGCAATGAATGCCAAAAGAACTATTATGACAACCTCAGTTTTCTCACAAAATCAGATGAAATAAAATTTGTTATTGCGGACCGCAGGGATTATGAATTTGCCGTGAACACATTAAAGCCCATAACCCATATCTCAGATAAAAAAATTCATATCTCCCCTGTTGCTGGAACAATATCCCCTGAACTAATTGCCCAGTGGATGCTCAAAGACAATCTAAAGGCCAGACTGTCCCTGCAGCTGCATAAAATCATCTGGGGGCCACAAGCAAAAGGCGTATAAATTCAATGATCCATCAATCTGAAAAAAAAGCGGTTGTTCTGTTAAGCGGCGGGATTGATTCGGCCACCACCCTGGCTGTTGCCAAATCCCAGGGCTACAGGGTTCTGGCCGTAAGCTTTAATTATGGTCAGCGCCATTTACTTGAACTGGACGCTGCCGGCAAAACAGCCAGGGCACTTAAAGCTGAAAACCATATTGTTATCCATGTGGATTTAAAAAAAATAGGCGGATCAGCCCTTACCGGCTCAATGGATATTCCCAAACATGACCGGGTGGATGAGATTGAAAACAGTGAAGACATCCCTGTGACCTATGTTCCGGCAAGGAATACGATCTTTCTCTCCTACGGGCTTGCCCTTGCAGAAGTCCATTTCTGTGAAGCCATTTTCATCGGGGTAACGGCTGTTGACTACAGCGGATATCCCGACTGCCGGAAGGCATACATATCAGCCTTTGAAAAAATGGCCAATCTTGCCACCCGGGCAGGAGTGACAGATAAAATTCACCTTAAGATAAAGACACCGCTGATAGACCTTTCCAAGGGTGAAATAATTCAAAAGGGGGTAAGCCTGGGTGTCAATTACGCCCTTACCCTGAGCTGTTATGACCCGGACCCGAAAGGCAGATCATGCGGACGATGTGACAGCTGTCTCCACCGAAAAAAAGGATTTGCCCAGGCAAAGGTTGCAGACCCGACCATTTATGTTGACTGACGGGTTATATAGTGTTTGAACAAAAACGCACCCATCTGCTGCGTTGCTGCAAAGTTTTACCAAATTGTATAATCAGGCCTCATGTACCTGAGTACACTCCGGTTTCAAAATTTCTTGCGCCTTGCAGCTGAGCACGTTTTTGTCCAAACACGGGGTTTTCGTTCAGACTCTATCTATAGGGGAAAATCTGTAATTGTTGACTGAAAGCTGATAATTGAGTACTGAAGGCTGATGGCTGTAGGCTGTAAGCTTTCAAATAAAAACAGGAGCTAAAAATGGGGCGTTTTGAAGAATTTGAACTGCAGATAAGAAAAATAAATACATACCCCCTGATCTATGAAGCGGTTATTCCTGAAGAATGCAGTTTTTTTCAGGATGTCCGGCGCTACCACAGCGCAACCGCCCACCTTGAAGTCCAGATCGTTGATATCAAAGGCCTGATACATCTTGAACAGGACATGTACCAGATCCCCATTTCAAAATTAACCAGCGCTCAGAAAAAAGAATTTATTGAATATCTGAAAATCAGGGTGGCCCGGGGAGACAATGTGGGGTCATCCTGGGCGTTCTTTAAATCTCCAGACCCAAAAAGGATCACAGCCTTTGGCGCCAATGTTGTTTTTAAAGACGCTAAAAAAGGACATGAACGGGCAAAACAGCTGTTAATGGAACTTCAGAAAAACCTCACGTCTACCCGATTTTTTCTTAAACTGCTGACCTTGTTTCTGATACTAACCTTTGCTGGAATCGGCGGCTATTTTGGCTATAAAAAAATTTTTATGGAAAAAGAAAATCTTTTAAACAGATTTATTTCAACGGCGGACAGCCCTGAAATGAAATTTTACAAATCTGTCTTTCCTGACCTGTATTCCTGGAAAAAAGACGGAGAACCCTTTAAGCAGTCCCTGGGAGAAACCCTTTTAAATCCCGAATACATCCGTGATATTCTCAAGGGCATGGAAAAAGATTTTTACAAAGATAAAAATAGTGACACCGGGTATAGAACGGCAAGGACCCTTCTGTTTCTATATTTCAACTACAACGAAAGGGTAAAAAACACCATCAGAAGCAACCGGACAAAACTTGCCGGAACAGAATTTTACCGCCTTTTTCAAATTTATTCCTGTGAGAAATCAGGCTTTAACAGTAATATTTTCTATTTCAAAGTTGGCGATCTCCCCGTTAACAGCAGAGAAATTGTGCAGTATTTCAAAGACAATCACATCTCCTTTCGGGATTATGAACGAATCAGGGATTCTGAAGAATTTTCAAAAATGTTGAAATCAGATATGATTCATTTAAAGCTTAAAAAATACCTGAAAAACATATATACATCCACCCCGTTGAAAATTCAAAAGGCGGTAAAGGACATCAACTGGTACATTGTTGTCAAAAAAGACAGCCATGAAAAAATAAAATTTGCCGCTTTCTTCAACAGCAGCAGCCCCACCCTTGTTCCCCAGGATATCGGCACCGCCCTGTTAACTGCCGGGGAAAACAATTTATTTACCTGGTATACAGTTACGTCAGACCAGGCAGAGAAACTTCGCCTTGACAATGAATCCACACTCTATTTTACGGAAAAAATGGGACAGGCGTTAAAACTCGAACTCCTGGCTGAAAAGATCAAAACCCTTGGCCTTGAAAAAATCAGCCTCCCCTTTCCTGTTTCCGTTCACAGGGAACTGCTCATGGAAGACTCCAACGGAAAATACGGCATGCAGTGCTACGACCCGGTTACATCGCTGGTGATTTCCAATTTTATCAACAGTGCTTCTTTTGAACGATCAAAACACATCTCCATAAAAAGAGATCCCATTGAGGTAAACACGGCATTGATACAATTGTCAAAGGAGATCAGCCAGTCCACCCAGGCCATAAATATTGTTCCCGGAAAAACCGGTTTAATTGAATTGTTCAAAAACAAGGACAGTTTCAGGGCCATCCTTTTTAACGGAAACATTGTCACATTTGAAAAAGCAGCAATTAATCTGTTCAATCCCTTTTCATTTATCGTTCACAGCGACAGTATCACTTTTAATTTTAAAAATGAACTGGCAGGATGCACCTTTACCCTGGAAGATCAATCCCTTAAAATTATTAAATCAGATGAGGGCGGGTATGAAATAACAATTGACAGATAATAGCGGACAGACGATAATACAGGTTTAAATAGTTTGTTTTTTTAATTTTGGGCATGGAGTCACCATTATACATGAGTATAAACAGCAGAAAAGTCGACAATTTAAAAATGCAGCTGAAAGCTGTTATTGAAAAACTAAGCAGTTTTCCAGAGGACCATGGAAAAAATGCTCAAAAACATATTGACATGTGCGAAACCTGTCTGAAAAATGCCCCGGCAACAGATACCCCCATTTATGTGCACATAACCGGCACAGACAAGTCGTTTAAGACAAGCTATCTTCTTGATCTTTTTGACAATGATGAATTAAGGAAAATCTTTTCCGTTAAATCCCATAACCGCTCAGAAAACACAGCTGTCCCCTGCCTTGTGGAGCCCTGTGACCAGGTTGAAAAAATTAATGTCAGACAGACAGCCATCAGCTCTAAAAAAATACTCAGAGAAAATCTTACCAAACAGCAGTTTAAACGCCTGTATGATCTGGCAGAAGGGGCACAGCCTGAAGACTACCTGATCCATATTCTCATTCCAGCCGATGAAACCCCGATGAAGCTGCCAGTGATCGAATACCCCGGAATAAAAACAGGTGCAGATGCCCTCAAGGAACATCAGAAAATACACCGAATCTTCCAGGACAATCTCATTCAGACCCTGAGAAATTACCCCGGGTTTCTGGTGGCCTGTTTTCAGCACAAAATCTCTATCCCCTACGGCCATCCCATGGATATTATTCTGACAAAGTACGGGGAGATCCTTAAAAACAGCCTCAACGCAAAAAAACTTCCCCTTGTCATATCCATGCAGGGAGAAAGTGCCGTGTCTGCCTATTGCGGCAATACAGACGTTGAAAATGACATTAAAAATGATTTTGCATCCTATCATAATTTTGACACCCAGATTCAGCTGGTCAACCCCAGCAATTTTGATTACCCGGTAAAATTCACCACCCCCGGCCCCTATGCTGAAAAATGGATAGCCAAATTAAGCCGATACAAAAACGTTGTTGAAATTCAGAACCTCATCCTTCAGGACGGCGGCATTTCCTGGTCCAGAAAACTCCTTGAGGATATCTGCTACAGCTCCTCCATACGGGACGCCCTTGATATTCTCTTTTTGCAGCCATGGATTATGGAAAGCGAGGAATGCTACAGCCTTGCCGTGGAATGCTGTTCAGAAATCGAAAATTATGACGAGGTCACTGAAATAAGGGAAAATGTCAGACAGGCCATACTCAGGGAGACATACCGGCCTGTCAGGTATTTTTTCACCCAGGAAATGGCCTATATCGGGGACGACCTTATTGACGATCACAAAACATTCTGGTGTACGATCTTTTCCCAGTATTTTAATCAGTTTATCCATGATGACGAACGGTGCAGGGCCATTGCAGGTGTGCTGTGGCATGAGATTGTCCAGCGTCTGGATGCTGAAAACAAAGGATTCCTCGGCACCCGGGAAAAGGATCTGCCCTATATCATAATGAACTTTGCAGACATCTATGTGTCAAACGCCCTGATGCGGGGTGATTATGCAGGGTTTTTAAACAATATTGGAGTTTAGATGCTGTTTAATATTTTTAAAAGAAAAAAAGAAATTGTTGACGAGTTCAACCTGGAACTTGAAGATGACAACAGACTGTACTACGAAACCATAGCCGGAAGAACCCCAAGGGACCCCAACAATCGTGAGGAACATATCCTGTTTATTGATTTTGGGTCTTACAGGACCTCGGTCCTGTGCTGGCCCTGCAGTTTCGGCAGAGACAGAATCACCGACTCCTGGCGGTATATTGTCCATTTTAATGGAAACAACGAGGAAACAGGATTTCCCTCGGCCTTTATCAATCCGCCTTCAGGGGATGAAAGGGATTTTGCCTTTGTTTCTGACTTAAGTGAAAAAAACGTTGCCAACAACCAGGTGGTAAAAAGTGCAAAATATGTGTTTGCCAGTAAATTTGCAGCTTACCGGGGAAATGTGCCCCAGTTCAGACTTTATATTAAAAAGATCCTTGAGCAGAGTTTTAAATTTATCACAGAACCCAGAGAGGAACGGCCATGGAACGGTCCTGCCATACCCGTTATCACCGAAATAAGAGTCACTGTTCCAGATCTTTTTATTGAAAATCTCAGAGCCGGATACAAGGAAAACATCTTTTCCATCTGCCTTGATTTTGCCTGCCATTTAAAATGGGGTCAGCTGTTTCCAGCCAATGTTAAAAACCTTAAAAATTCTTTTGTCAATATTTCTGCCGATGAAAGCGGGGCATGTGAGCTTTACTTTCTCAATCTGATCAAACTCATGCCCATGTGGGACCTTTCCAGTGAAAAGGACAGGAGCCCGGATCTTAATGAGGTCCATGCCCTTTTTTCTCATATAAAAAGCAGGACGTCAGCCAGGCAGCTGCTCAATTTTGTGGTATGCCATATTGATATTGGCGGGCTTACCACAGATGCCAGTATTCTTCTCATGGATTCCTACAATGATCCCGACCTTGGCATCACCACAACGCTTAAGCGCAAAGAATCCTTTTCTGAAAAAAAGGCCGGCGAATATTTCAGTGAATTGTTTACAAAATACTGCCTGGAAAACAAAGAACCCAGAGACAAAAACTGGTGGGAGTCAGATCTTTTTATAGAAAAGGAATTTTCCAGATTTCTTGAGCTGCTCTTTGGCAAACAGCATGACATGCTCCAGCAGTGGCAGAAGGAAAAGGAACTCAACGGGGTTTACTTTCTTATATCCGGAAGGCCCACCAAAGCCCCCCTGGTCCGAAAAATAATTTTAAAATACATTTTAAAAGAATTTAACAAAAAAGAGTTGATTCTTCTGCCGGAGCACTGCTTTTTCATGTCAGACTATTTTCATGTGGGAAAAAATCAGGAAGGGGAAAGATACGCCAAAAAAATCGAAAATTTTGAAAAGCTCATCACCATCCTCGGAAATGTATATACCCTGTATGATGGATACAATATCGACTTTGCCGACCAGAAATACTATATCTTCCTGGATGTGGACAGCAGAAGCCGCAGCAAAATGGAAATCGTGCCGGGGAAATTATACAATCTCGAGGATTTTGACCATTACCTCAAAGCCGCCCAGAACAACAACGTCAACCACCTGGCCTTTACCCGGCTTCCCTCGGGAGAAAACGGGACCCGATTTTTAACAGTGAAAAAAATTGCCCGGCAGACAGCCTATCCCATTATCAAGATAGCGGAAAACAAAGACTCCGATGATCAGGCCTGGATTACCCCGTCCCTGATCATCACCAACCTGGGGCAGAACGATCAGGTGTTTGACCTGGCCTGGGCCTCCCACTCATAAGGGCTGTCATACCGAGATATAGGGTCAGGACTCTATCCTGCCGAATTAAAAATTGCTGGCAACAACCATATCTCCCAGGCGGCAGCGGGCCAGATCAGCAACAATTTTGCATTTTGCCTTAAACAGGAAAAAAATCCGAGAATCATCATGGGCAAGGGTTTCATAATTGCCCTGCCCTTTTGCAACAATCATATCTGCCTGATCAAACGCCGTTCTAAACCTGCCTGAACATGCTTCAATAATGGTTCCCGGTATGGCAGTGCCGCTATCAATCACCGTTACCATTTCAGAAATACCGGTATATGCCGTATCCTCCAGCGTGGCATCGTTGAGCACCGGCCCGCCCCTTACCGCAAAGGTGATTTTTTCAGGACCAATACATTCCAGGGCAGGACCGTCAAAAACGATCTCACCGGTATTGTCGGCCAGCCACAGAATATTCCCGGCAGATGTCAGGGCCCTGACAAGGGCATCCATATCCCCGTATACCTCCTGATTCAGGGCGTGGTCAATGGTGTCCAGTACCCGCTGACGGCCGAGTTCTGAAAACGCCCCAAAATCAATTATATTCCCGGCAATGGCGAGACGAAGGGCAGTCTCCATGGGACTGGATGCGTTTTTAACCCGTTCTTTCAGGCCGGGCAGGAGTTCCAGCGCCATGTCATTGTATTCCTTTTTGACGTCCTGGTACGGATCATGGCAGCCTGTTGTTTTTCTGATGATCTCCTGGATATGGGATGCCATTTCAGGCGGGGTGGCAACAGCGTCAAAATCCGCCATTTTTTTCAACGCCTGTTTTAATATTTTCCTGTGAATTTTTTCATCACCTGTGACAAACCGGGCCGCTTCAAGGGACTGACGCAGAATACACAAAACACAATCATTATATATTTCCATGGGGCTTCCTTTTTTTGATCATATGACCATTATTTTTCTTGACAACCTATAATAACATGTTTATCCTTTTAGTCAAATGATCATATAACTCGATTATCTAGTTTTTATGTAAGGACCGATTAAGAGTTCCCAGCGGTTGCCTGTCAGGAACATTGAGAACCAAAGGAGATGAGACTTTTTCCCTGCCAGGCGTTAAAAAAATCAAGCTGTTTGAGGACCAGTGGCCGCAGTTCTTGATTTTTAGCCTGGCAGGGAAAAAATCCTCCGACGTTCTCGTTCCTGCCAGGCAACCGCTGGAGACGGTGGTATTCAAAAAACTTGATGATCGAGTATAAAGGATTTTTAAAAGGTTTTTCCATGCCAAGACCCAAACGACCCAGATGTATTTCTCACCGCCCGGCGATTCACCGTTTTGTTCCGGATGGTTCGCCTGTAACAGGTGAGGTAATCCTTACCTTTGAAGAATTTGAGGCCGTCCGTCTGATTGACCATGAAGGATTTGATCAGGCCGGCGCAGCTGCTGTTATGAAAGTATCAAGACAGACCTTTGGCAGAATACTCAGAGAAGCCAGATACAATATATCCAGCGCTTTGGTGACCTCAAAGCGGCTTATCGTTGAGGGCGGCTGCTATGAAATGAGAAAAAACGGCCGGGGCCGGCAAAGAAGACGGGGCCGGCTGACATAAAACCGGCATACATAAAAAATAATCCATAAACGGCAGTGATATGTATCCTGGAGGCATTGGATTTACTTTAAAATAATCTTTAAAAATGATCTGTTTTTATAACCCCAAAGGAGGTGAATATAATGATGTTTAAAAATAATAATAAGCGCAGCGTACTGGCTCAAGGTCAGGGCAAAGGCAGAGGAAAAGGCCAGGGCCAGGGCAGAGGAAAAGGTCAGGGCCAGGGCAGCGGTCAAGGTCAGGGTAAAGGCAGAGGCCAGGGCAGCGGTCAAGGTCAAGGCAGAGGCCAGGGTCAGAGACGAAGAGATGGAAGCTGCACCACCAATTAAGCAAAAGTACATATATTAAGGACAATCACATATAACCCATCTTTACCACTTGCAAAACAATGGCAATAAATTCAGCATGTTATACTCATTTTTGTTATACTGACAATTGTTAGCGTAACCCGCTGATAAATAAAGCAAAAATTGGCGTTACGTCTAAGTTACTTAGACGTAACTTGTATAACCAACTGTTATTATTAAATATTTGAACAAATTGGCACAATTTTTAACCTGCTGTTTTTATTGACAATATTCACAACTGGTAAAGATGGGATATAAGGAGGAACACTTATGCCGGGTTTAAATCAAAGAGGCCCCATGAATCAGGGACCCATGACCGGAAGAGGAATGGGAACCTGCTCAGGATACCGTACAGCCGACGGAACAATCACCGATAATTCACTTCCCCTGGAATTTGGAATGAGACGGGGATTGGGCAGACGGGCCGGTTTTGGACGGGGCAGACGGGCTTACCCCCAGGCCATGCCCCCTGTACAACCTGTAAATACCAGAGAAGACCTTGAGCAGAGAGCAAAGGCCCTGGAATCAGAGCTTAACGCTGTTAAGGAAGCCCTCAGCAACCTGTCCTGATTCCTTTAAAATTCAGCCTGCCGCACCGGCAGGCTGTTTATCTTTTAATCTTTCACGAACTGCACAGGGCTCCCTTTTCTGCTTCACGCCGGGAGCCCTCAGCCACCCAGTGGATAAATCGTGTAAACATATTTTTTTTTTCAGACTTGGGGGAGCTGGTTTTTTCTTTATTCTCTTGCTTTTCTTTGTTTTTTTCCATCTTTTTACTCATTTTCATTGAATTTCCCACTGCGGTATCCAGGCCGGCAGATACAAGTACGCTGTTAAACTCTGACATGGATATGCCGTAATGATTCAGCCGGTTTAAAAACTGTTTTACATTGCCGTATCCGATTCTTAACAGCGTCCCCACCCTTTCCCGGTTGTCAGCTGAACCCGGGGTGCCGGCCAGGTTATTCTGGATAAGATCCTTCATGGAAAATACAGTCATGGACGTTCCAACACGGGCCCTGGCATGTAAAAGGGCATGCTGAATACTGTCAATATCTGCATTTTCAATACCAATATCCCCTTTTTTGTAAGCTTCTTCTCTTGAAAGGAATGCATTCCTGCACCCCTTTACCCGGCAGTTGATCCTTTTTCTGATCATTTCACCGGCAGAATCCGGATCTGTAAACACAATCACCCCGTTACTTTTTTCTGCCCACTGAATCCGTTCAAAGGTAGATTCTTTAATTCCGTATCCATGGGTTACTATCACCTCTGCATCCACGGCCTGCTTAACGGCCCTTTCATCATCCCTGCCTTCAACAACTACGGTTTCATGAATTTTTTCTCGCTGCATTATAAGATTTCTTCCTGTAACTCGGTTTTCAAGTTTTTATGGCAGGGCCGATTAAGAGCCCCCAGCGGTATCCAAAAATTTGATGATCGAATGTAATTTGATGATCAAGTTTTTCTATGGAAGAACTGATTAAGAGCCGCCTGAAATCAATATTTTTATCTTTAATCCGAGCAATCTCTGAAAGATCAGACCGGATACTCCCCTCTCTAATCATGGTGTATAACCCGTTCCTGAGCCGTTCCAGTATCTGTTCCGCATTAATGCCTTCATGGCAGGAAGATATGCCAAGGGCAATATAGGCGGCAAGCTTACCCCCGCCTGCACCTGCAGAATGGCCTTCAATGCGTTTCCCTGCCCCGGCGGTCTGTTCAAAGGAAGAGAAAAACACACCAGGATGCTGCAGAACGATCTGCCAATAGGATTCTCCAAGGGCCGTTTCCACAAGGTCTTTGCTGTTTCTGGCAAAGAATGAATTTGAATCATAATTGCTGTGCTTCAAAATCGGCCTTTCCATAAAAACTTGATAACCGAGTGTTAGTGATCAAAAAAAAACACATTGCCATGACGCTTCACGTCCCGGCAATGTGCCTTTTAAAAAAATTCGGCCTAAACTCTAACAAGGTCAGGAAGAATTGGAATATTTTTTACCCAGAAGTCGCTATATCAGATCTGCGTAAAAATCATTGCCCTTATCATCCACGATGATAAAGGCAGGAAAATTTTCCACGGTCATCATAAAAACCGCTTCCATCCCCAGTTCTTCATATTCAATCAGTTCAACCTTTATAATAAAGTCCTTGCCAAGCCGGGCCGCGGGTCCGCCGGGAGACCCAAGATAAAAGCCGCCGTAGGTTTTACAGGCATCTGTCACCTGCTGGGACCGGTTCCCCTTGGCCAGCATAATCATGGAGCCGCCCTGTTTCTGGAAAACCGGCACATAGGGATCCATCCGTCCTGCCGTGGTCGGCCCGAATGATCCTGAGGCCTCGCCTTCCGGGGTTTTGGCAGGACCTGCATAGTAGACAATATGGTTTTTAATGTAATCGGGCAGCCCTTCCCCTTTGTCCAGTCTTTCCTGGAATTTGGAGTGGGCAATATCCCGGGCCACAATAATTTTCCCTGAAAGGGAGAGCCGTGTGGCAACAGGGTATTGACTGAGCTGGGCCCGTATCTCGTCCATGGGACGGTCAAGATCCACTTGAACCGCTTCGGCCAGGGCAGGCTCGCTGTCCGGCAGGTATTTCCCTGGATTCTCTTCCAGCTGCTCGAGAAAAAGACCCTCTTTTGTGATCTTTGCCTTTATCTGACGGTCTGCAGAGCAACTCACCCCAATGCCCACAGGACAGGATGCCCCGTGTCTCGGCATCCTTATAACCCTGACATCAATGGCAAAATGCCGGCCCCCGAACTGAGCCCCAAGGCCCAGGTCCTTTGCCCTTTCCAATACCTTTTTTTCGATATCCCTGTCCCTGAAGGCATGACCGGTTTCATCTCCCTGTTCCGGCAGGGTATCCAGATATCTGGCAGAGGCCAGTTTTACCGTTTTAAGATTGGCTTCTGCAGAAGTTCCCCCAATGACAAAGGCAATATAATAGGGCGGACAGGCTGCCGTGCCCAGGGATTTCATCTTTTCCGTCATAAAATCCACAAGAATTTCCTCAGAATTCAATACCGCCTTGGTCATCTGGTATAAAAATGTTTTATTGGCAGATCCGCCCCCTTTGGCCATAAAAAGGAAATCGTAGATATCTCCCCGGGTGGCAAACAGATCAATCTGGGCAGGAAGGTTACACTTTGTGTTCTCTTCTTTATACATTGACAGGGGTGCATTCTGGGAGTATCTTAGATAATTTTGGGTATACGCATCATAAACACCCTTAGACAAAGCATCTTCATCATCACAATCCGTCCAGACCTGCTGTCCCTTTTTCCCCATGATAATGGCAGTTCCTGTATCCTGGCACATGGGATATACTTTTTCAGCGGATATCACCGCATTTTTAAGCAGTTCAAGGGCAATATACCGGTCATTATCCGAGCTTTCAGGATCGTCAATGATCTGTCTGAGTTTTTCCAAATGGCCTGGACGGTAGAGATGGGCCACGTCCTTAAAGGCCTCCCCGGCAAGAAGGGTAAGGGCCTGGGGGGCTATTTTTAAAATTTCCCTGCCGTCAAACTCTGCGGTTTCCACATACTCCTTTGAGACCAGCCGGTATGCTGTGTTATCTTCCGTTACGGGAAACATGGTACTGTATTTAAATGAATCCATTGTCTTTCTCCATACGGTTAACCAACCATTGCCATTTTACGTCTCAGATAAGCAATCTGGGTCTGATGGGGCAGATTTTTGGGACAGAAATCCTCACATCCCAGAAGCGTCATGCATCCAAAGACCCCGTCGTCATCTCCGATAATTTCATAAAAATCTTCGTCGGACCGCTTGTCCCTGGGATCAATGGCATACCGCGCCAGTTTCATAAACCCGACAGCCCCGAGAAAATCAGGCCGCATACGGTAGGTGGCGCAGGCAGAAAGACAGCATCCACATTCCACGCACCGCTCCAGCTCATAAATCTCATCAGCCGTATCCGGGTCCATGCGCTCCTCGATTCTGGTCAAATCAATATTATCCTGGTGTTTGTCATGGATCCAGCTTTCTATCCGTTCGCTCATGGCCCGCATGAACTTGCCTGTATTCACAGAAAGATCGCCGATAAGTTCAAACCCCGGCAGGGGAAGCAAGGTGATCTCGCCGTCAGGGAATTTGGAGGTAAGGGTTCTGCAGGCAAGATCAGGTTTTCCATTGATGACCATGCCGCAGGAGCCGCATATGCCTGCCCTGCAGATAAAATCAAACTGCAGAGAGGGGTCCTGATGTTCCCTTATATCATTCAATGCAATAAATATGGTCATCCCAGGGGCTTCCTTTACCTCGTAGGTTTTCATCCTGGGGGTATCCCCCTTGATCTGGGGATTGTATCTCATAATATTAAATGTAAGCGTTCTTTCCTGTTCACTCATTATTTAAAACCCCTCCCTATACGCTCGTTTTTGGCTCTGAATTTTTCCGGTAACCTGACAGGATTGACAAGATTCTGAAGCTCAAACCGGTCTGCATCTGGATTGGCTTGTTTAATGTCTTCAATCTCGGCTATCCGTTTTTCCGTATCCGGATGATGGGTGGTATTGTCAACACCATACCCCCGTGATGCCGGCGGCAGTTCCATTTTCATGATATCTATGGGTTCATATTCCACCTCTGGGAGATCGGCTGCATCCTCTTTCCAATAGGTCAGTGTTCTTTTCAGCCATTCACTGTCATCCCGGGCAGGATAATCCTCCCTGGCATGGCATCCCCGGCTTTCTTTTCTCAGCATGGCGCCGTAGGCCACGCACTGGGCCAGCCGGATCATTTTGGGCACCCGAATGGCTTCCACCAGTTCGGGGTTAGAGGAAGAGATCTTGTGACGAATGGCAATATTTCTGGCCCTCTGGTTCAGCACCTTAAGGTCTTCCACAGCACTTTGAAGGTCTTCTTCGTTCCTGAATATCCCCACCTTGTCCATCATGATCTGCTGCATCTCTTTTTTCAGCTCAAAGGGATTTTCTCCCTTGTCCCGCTCAATAAAGGCGGCGATTTTCTTCTCTTCCCGTTTTATAAAATTTTTAAGATCCAGGGTATTCACATTCAGGGTGGTTTTTTCACAATGATCTGCCACATACTCACCCACAATCATTCCGGCGACAACGGTTTCTGCCACGGAATTGCCACCCAGACGGTTAAACCCGTGAAGATCCCAGCACGCTGCTTCCCCGGCTGAAAAAAGACCTTTCAGGGTAAGACTTTCACCGGTTGCTTTGGTGCGGATGCCGCCCATGGAATAATGCTGGGTGGGCCTGACAGGGATATAGTCTTCCACTGGATCAATTCCCAGAAAATATTCGCAGATCTCCTTGACCTCCCTGAGGTTTTTCTCAATATGTTTTCTGCCCAGCAGGGTAATATCCAGCCAGAGATGATCCCCGTATCTTGAAGGCACCCCTTTGCCCTTTCTCATATGCTCGATCATGCGCCTGGACACAACATCCCTGGATGCCAACTCCTTTTTTCCCGGCTCGTAATCCGGCATAAACCGGTACCCGTCCTTGTCCAGAAGCAGCCCGCCGTCACCGCGGCACCCTTCTGTGGTGAGTATGCCAACAGGTACAATGGCCGTGGGATGAAACTGAACCGCCTCCATGTTGCCCAGGGCCGCCACACCGGTCTCCAGGGCAATGGCATTGCCGATTCCCTCAGAAATAACCGCATTGGTTGACACGGCATAAATACGTCCATATCCGCCGGTGGCAATGGTGGTGGCTTTGGATACATAGGCAATAAGCTCTCCTGTCACCAGATCTCTTACCACTGCGCCCTGGCACACCCCGTCTTCGTGAATCAGGGCTATGGCTTCTTTACGCTCATGTACAGGAATGCCCAGCTCAATGGCCTTGCTGTCCATGGCATACAGCATGGTATGCCCTGTTCCGTCGGAGGTATAGCAGGTCCGCCATTTTTTGGTACCCCCGAAATCCCTGGAGGTAATCAGGCCGTGACACTCATTTTTTTCCGTCAGCGTCACCTTTTTACCATTGATAACCACCTCATGGTCTCCTTTTCTGACCCGTGACCAGGGAACCCCCCAAGCCGCCAGCTGGCGGATGGCCTTGGGTGAGGTGTTTACAAACATCCGGGCCACTTCCTGGTCACATCCCCAGTCACTGCCCTTTACTGTATCTTCAAAATGGACATCCTCATTGTCCCCTTCCCCTTTTATACTGGCTGCAAGACTGGCCTGCATACCGCCCTGGGCTGCAGCAGAATGGGATCTTTTGGCAGGCATCAATGACAATACAATGGTATCATACCCCCTCTGCATGGATGCAATTGCAACTCTCAAGCCTGCGAGTCCGCCACCAATGACAAGTGAATCCGTATATATAATTTTCATTCATTACTCCTCATGTACCTGTTTTTCATCATTCACAGTCTCGTTTTCTTCACCTTCCTCAACGGCCTGATGTGTTTCTTCTGCCGAAGCAGCCCCATCTTCTGCCGAAGCAGCCCCATCTTCTGCCGAAGCAGCCCCATCTTCTGCCGAAGCAGC
>JAYEJJ010000019.1:17880-26751 GCA_034660495.1 Thermodesulfobacteriota bacterium
TCTTCTGCCGAAGCAGCCCCATCTTCTGCCGAAGCAGCCCCATCTTCTGCCGAAGCAGCCCCATCTTCTGCCGAAGCAGCTTCTGTTACACTTTCTTTTGTTTCAAAGACGGTCTCTGCATCGGATTCTTCTACAGCAGCCTGTTCAGCTGAAGCACTCTCTTCTGCAGCAATTTGTTCTGCCGCTGCAACGTCTGCCGCCTCATCTTCTGTTGCTGCTTCTGCAGGCGCAATGTCTTTGTCCGGCGCAGCGTGTGATGCCGGTGCTTGAATTTCAATCCGTGCAGCATGGGTATCATAGGCTTCACCTGCATGATCCAGATGGAATATCCCGATAATGACAAAAACAGCAAAGGAAAGCAGACCCAGAGCCAGGAAAAATATGGTTAATCTCTTTTTCAACAGCTTCATTTTATCCCTGGACTTTATGGCATCCTTTCCCTGAAACCAGCCCCATTTCATGCACAGACGGTACAGCCCAATGGTGCCGTGGAGCTCAACGGCAATGAGCAGGGCCAGATAAAGGGGCCACATGCTTTGGGCCACAAACCGGTCTGCAGAAAGATAGGGATCAATCTGACCGGGATGGGTCAGCATGACATAGAGATGGACAGATCCCAGAAAAAACATGGCAAACCCGGTTACCGCCTGAATATACCAGAGATTGGTATCATCGTGCTGAAGCATGCCCATATGCTGTCTTAAAATGGAATGCTGCTTCCACGAAATGGGAAACTTTCTCATCCCCAGGGCGGCATGAACAATAAAGAGTGTGAATACAATCACCACAGCAAAAAATACAGCTGATGGATGCCCCTCCCCGGTTGAGGACAAAAAAGAGAGCTCCATAAAATTTGCCACAAAGTTAAAAGAGCCCTTGCCCAGCAGAATACTGGCCACCAAAATCATGTGCGCCCACATAAAAAGTCCGAGCAAAAGACCTGTTCCACTCTGGGCAAAATCAAGCCTGGCAGGGATTCTGCTCTTTTTTAATTTATCACTAACCATGAAACTTTCCATTTACTCCTCCACTGCAATAATAATAAATAAAGTCATTAAAATACATTTTTACAGGTTTCACCAATTCTTCCAAGATTTTCACACACCTGTATGCCGTTTTCCTTTAAGGCAGCAATTTTGGCCTGGCCGGTTCCTGAGGAACCGCTTATTATCGCACCAGCGTGCCCCATGGTTCTGCCGGGAGGCGCGGTAAGGCCTGCAATAAATCCGACAACAGGCTTAGATACATGTTTTTTAATGAAAAGGGCGGCTTCTTCCTCGGCATTCCCCCCTATTTCACCGACCATAACAATCCCTTTTGTTTCAGGATCCGCTTCAAAAGCACTCAGCACATCTATGAAATTTGTACCATTAACCGGATCACCCCCTATTCCCAGGCAGGTGGTCTGTCCCAGGCCGAGTTTGGTCAGCTGATCCACCACTTCATAGGTCAGGGTGCCGGACCTGGAAACAACGCCCACAGGACCGCCTTTCATATGAATATCGCCGGGCATGATGCCGATTTTGCACTCTCCCGGGGTTATAATACCGGGGCAGTTAGGTCCGATCAGCCGGCATGTTTTGGTGGCAAGAAATTTCTTTATCTTTAACATATCCATTACAGGAATTCCCTCGGTAATGGCAACAATCACGTCAACGCCTGCATCAGCCGCCTCCATGATGGCAGCGGCACCAAAGGGCGGGGGGGCCAGAATCAGACTGGCATTGGCCCCTGTGTTTTCTACAGCACCTCTGACTGTATTGAAAACAGGGACATCATCCATTTTCTGGCCGCCCTTTCCCGGGGTCACCCCTGCTACCACAGGGGTACCATATGCAATGCACTGACGTGCGTGGAACTGACCTTCCCGCCCGGTTATTCCCTGGACCAGGAGTCTGGTCTCTTTATTCACATATATACTCACATTTCACCTCTTTTCTTTATTATTTGAAAGCCATCAGCCTTCAGTAGTCAATTATCATCTTCCAGTAAACAATTACAACTTTTTTCCTGCTGATTACTGACAGCAGATGGCTTTCAAGATTTGTTGTGGCCGCTCAGGCCATGAATGTTTATATGACATACATGGCATTCTCCCACTGAAATCTTCATGAGTCTGTCTGCAGCATCAGTAAAAAAAAGGCCGCCTTTTTCTGATTCATCACGGCTTTTGGCTGTTTATTTTACCGTCCACAGGCAAAGGTCTCTGCCCTTTAGATTAATGAAGCCACCTTTTCAGCAGCATCCTTTAAATCATCGGCATTGGTGAGATTTAAACCGGATTCAGAAAGTATCTTTTTCCCCTCTTCCACATTGGTACCTTCCATGCGTACCACAACAGGAATGGTAAGCCCTGTTTTTTTTGCTGCATTGACCACCCCCCTGGCAAACACATCACACCGCAAAATACCCCCGAAAATATTGATCAGAACCGCTTTTACTTTATCATCCTTCAGAATAATGCGCAGGGCATTTTCAACCTGTTCTTCCGAGGCACCGCCCCCCACATCCATAAAATTGGCCGGTTCTGCTCCGGCATTTTTTATGATATCCATGGTGGCCATGGCAAGGCCTGCCCCGTTTACAATATTTCCCACATTGCCATCAAGATTAATATAATTAAGATTATACTTTGAGGCTTCAATTTCCAGAGGATCTTCCTCATCAAGATCCCTTAACTCCATAAGATCGTTGTGCCTGAACATGCTGTTGGAATCAATGTTCACCTTGGCATCAAGGGCAATCACCTGGTCATCTGCTGTCAGCACAAGGGGGTTGATTTCCACCAGGGAACAGTCATTTTCCACAAAAAGAAGGTAAAGCTGTTTGAGCATGGCGGAAAACGGTTTCAGTGCCGCTTTGGGAAGCTCAAGCCCAAAGGCCGCATCTCTTATATGGTATCCCTGGATACCGCACAGGGGATCCACGTAGACCTTTATGATTTTTTCAGGGGTCTTTGCAGCCACATCTTCAATGTCCATACCGCCTTCCCGGCTGGCCATAATGACAATACTGGCTGTCTCCCTGTCCACTAAAAGGCTTAGGTAAATCTCCTTTTTAATATCCTGTCCCGCTTCCACCAGGAGTTTTTTCACCTCTTTTCCCTCAGGACCTGTCTGGTGGGTCACCAGCGTCATGCCAAGGATGGTCCGGGCAAATTCAGCCACTTCAGCCTCGGATCTGGCAAGCTTGACACCGCCGCCCTTGCCCCGGCCCCCGGCATGGATCTGGGCCTTGACCACAACTGGATAGGCGCCCAGCCCCCGGGCGGTTTCAATCGCCTCATCTTCGGAAAAAGCCACACTGCCGTCAGGTACAGGAACATTGTACCTGCTGAAAAGTGCCTTGGCCTGGTATTCATGTATCTTCAAAGTATCTCCCAATAACTCAGATCAGCAATCCGCCTTTTTGTCAAATCCCGCAAAAACAGCGAAATAAAAGGCATAATTTAATTTTTATTTAACAGCCTTCAGTATTCAATAGTCAGCACCATGGATAAAATATGTAGGCTGACGGCATTTTACTGATGGCTGAAAGTTTTTTACTGAAGGGCTTGTTGCAGAATGCTTTGTCCGGCATTATTTGATCTCAAAAACAGACAACAGCTTTTCAGCAGCAGCCGCAGGGGAAACAACCCCCTTTTCAACGTTTACCGTTATTTCAGGAACCATCTCCGCCACATGAGAATTTTCTTTAAACCGTGACTTAAGGCCGTCATATACAAGGGTCCACATCCATTCCAGGGCCTGTTTTTTCCGCCGCTGCACAAACTCACCGCTTTTTTTCATTATTTTTCTGTGATCCAGCACGGTTTCCCATACATTATCTGTTCCATTTTTAAGAACAGAACTGCAGCAGATGACAGGGGGCCGCCAGTTGGGCGAGTCAGGCGACACCATGTGCAGAGCAATTTCATAATCCTGTCTGGCATTTTCAGCCCGTTGAACATTATCCCCGTCAGCTTTGTTAATGGCAAGGGCATCTGCAACCTCAAGCACCCCTTTTTTGATTCCCTGAAGTTCGTCTCCGGCACCGGCAATCATCAGGGCCAGAAAGAAATCAACCATATAGGCCACACTGGTTTCCGACTGACCCACCCCTACTGTTTCAACAAAAACAATATCATACCCGGCGGCTTCACATACCAGCATTATTTCACGGGTTTTGGCGGCAACTCCCCCAAGGGTCTCCCCTGAAGGGGACGGCCGGATAAAGGTGTTATCATGGCAGGCAAGTTTTTCCATACGGGTTTTATCCCCGAGAATGCTTCCCCCGCTCCTTTTCGACGAAGGGTCAACGGCAAGCACGGCTATTCTGTGGCCTTTTTCTGCCAGATTAAGGCCGAGGTTCTCAATAAACGTACTCTTTCCAACACCGGGGACCCCTGTTATGCCAAGCCGTATGGATTTTCCGGTATGGGGAAGGAGCTTTTCCATCACTTCAGCAGCCGTTTTTCTGTGAGCGGGCAACGTACTTTCCAGGAGTGTAATGGTCTTGGCTATCATCCGCCGTTCCCCATTTAAAACACCCCTGGCGTAAAATTCAGAATCAATATCCATAATTAATTGTCAAGCTGTCACTTATCCCCTTTTAAATAAATAAAATTCATAACATTCAGGTGTATCCCTAAGCACCAATAACATTAAGGGTTCTGTTGGCTGAATCTGTAACCACTGTGCCGGGCCCGAAAATTTCTGAAGCACCCGCTGCTCTGAGGATCTCGTAATCTCCAGGCGGAATGATGCCGCCGACAACCACTTTTATATCGCCGGCGCCTTCATTTTTAAGGGCCTCAACCAGTTTTGGCACAAGGATTTTGTGACCTGCGGCCAGACTCGACACACCAACCACATGAACATCATTTTCCACGGCCATTCGTGCCGCCTCTTCAGGGGCCTGGAACATGGGGCTGATATCCACATCAAAACCAATATCTGCATAGGCTGTGGCAATCACCTTAACACCACGGTCATGACCGTCCTGTCCCATTTTGGTTAACAGGATTCTGGGCCTTCTCCCGGTCTGTTTCTCAAAATCCGCTGTCCGCTTCCTAATGGATGCCAGGATTTCAGAATCCCCGCATTCAGCCGCATAAACGCCTGAAATACATTGTGTGGTTGCCACAAACCTGCCGAACACCGTTTCCATGGCATCAGAAATTTCGCCAACCGTGGCCCTTGCCCTTACTGCAGGAAGACAGGCGTTTAAGAGATTTTCCCCGCTTTCACACGCTTTTGTCAAATCCTCAAGCGCTTTTTTGACAAGATCCTTATCTCTGCTCTTTTTAATTTGTTCAAGTCTTTCAATCTGCTCAATGCGGACATCGTCAGACACTTCAAGGACATCCATGGGGGTTTCGTCTTCCACCTGGTACTTGTTGACTCCAACAATCACCTCTTTTCGCTGGTCAATTCTGGCCTGACGTCTGGCGGCCACCTCTTCAATACGCATCTTGGGCATTCCCGTCTCTATTGCCTTTGCCATGCCCCCAAGATCATCTATCTCTTTGATAATCTTTCTGACCTCATCAATGATATTCTGGGTCAGGGATTCCACATAATAGGAGCCGCCTAAAGGATCAACCACACTGCAGACCCTGGATTCTTCCTGAACAATGATCTGGGTATTTCTTGCTATCCGGGCAGAGGTATCCGTGGGCAGGCCCACTGCCTCATCAAATGAATTGGTGTGAAGGGACTGAGTTCCGCCAAGAACAGCAGACATACACTCAAGGGTGGTCCTGATGATATTGTTGTAGGGGTCCTGCTGGGTCAGGGACCATCCAGAGGTCTGGCAGTGGGTTCTCAACATCTTGGACTTGGGATTTTTGGGATTAAACCGGTCCATCAGCTCTGCCCAGAGAAAACGGGCCGCCCTGAGCATGGCAGCATCCATAAAAAAATTCATGCCAATGCCGAAAAAGAAGGACAGGCGGGGGGCAAAGGCATCTATGTCAAGTCCTGCATCAATGGCCGCCTTAACATATTCCAGGCCGTCGGCAAGGGTAAAGGCGGTCTGCAGCACAGAGTCTGCACCGGCTTCCATCATGTGATAACCGCTGATGCTGATGGTATTGAATTTCGGCATATTTTCAGAACAATACCCTATAATATCAGAAATAATCCTCATGGAAGGATTGGGCGGATATATATAAGTGTTCCGGGTCAGGTACTCCTTTAATATATCATTCTGAATGGTTCCCATGAGCTGCTCGTGTTTAACCCCCTGCTCTTCGGCTGCAACAATGTACCCTGCAAGGATGGGAAGAACAGCACCGTTCATGGTCATGGAAACAGACATTTTATCCAGGGGGATCTGATCAAAGAGAATCTTCATATCCTCAACAGAATCAACCGCCACACCAGCCTTGCCCACATCCCCTGAAACCCTTGGATGATCAGAATCATACCCCCGGTGAGTGGCCAGGTCAAAGGCAACGGAAAGCCCTTTCTGACCTGCCGCCAGGTTTCTGCGGTAAAACGCATTGGACTCTTTTGCCGTAGAAAATCCTGCATACTGGCGTATGGTCCAGGGACGTCCTGTGTACATGGTGGCCCTGGGACCCCTGACAAAGGGCGCAAACCCCGGCATGGTATTGTTAATCTCCACGTTTTCAAGATCCTCAGCCGTGTACAGAGGTTTGGTTGTTATTCCTTCAGGCGTTTTCATATAAAGGGAATCAAGGGGTTTCCCCCTGAGTTCTTTTTCAGCCATTTCCTTCCAGCTGTTAATATCCGGTTTCTTTGACATACAGGCTCCTTATATTATCATTGATTAAAATTTTAAACAGTGTTAGGGATCTTCCAAAAAATAATCCTCGCATCTTACTTGTCTTTTTGCCCGTCTCCTGCGTTGCGCCAATGGGACATATGTCAATATGCCCCCATTACCGCGCCTTGAAGACGAACAACCCGATCATACAAATTGGCCGGCGCAATATACGTATATTATTTTCTTCCAGATCCCTAATGCAAAAAAGGGGCATATTTTTCTTGTTCGTAGTTATCAAACAGAGACAAGTTGTCAAGAACAAACCAAAAAATTATGCCTGTTTCAGGTTTAAGCCAGGCAGCGCCCGGAAATTCAGATTACACCTGCCATGCAATGGGTTAATCTCTCTGACACAGCTCCACCAGGACCCCTGAGGTCGCTTTGGGATGTAGAAAGGCAATCTTTGCCCCGCCAGCCCCTTTGCGGGGTTCTTCGTCAATCAGGCGAATCCCTTTTTCCTTGAGTTCTGCAAGGGCTTTCTCAATATTTTCAACACCCAGGGCAACATGCTGAATCCCTTCTCCTTTTTTGTCAATATACTTTGCTATGGGCCCGTCCGGAGATGTAGACTCAAGCAGTTCAATTTCGCTTTCACCCACAGGCAGAAAAGCGGTTGTCACTTTCTGGGCATCCACGGTTTCAGTGCCGGCAAAGCGCAGCCCCAGCACATCCGTCCAGAAATTTTTCCCCTTTTCAATGTTGCCCACTGCTATACCCAGATGATCTATCTTTGTAATTTTCATTTCTTCCCCCTGTTTTTATATGAAAGCCATCAGCCATCAGTACTCAGCTAACTGCTAAAAGCTTTCAAGTTTTGTTGTGCCTGTCAAGGCATGGCCGTTTATATGAAAGCCTTCAGCCGGCAGCCATCAGTACTCAGCGAACATCTTTCATGCTTTGTTGTGTCCGCCAGGGCATGTAGATTATCAGAAACACTCACAAGAGCATTGCCATTGGCGGCGTTTCATTCTTCGTTGTGACCGGGCTGATGATCATGGGCCGGCCATGCCAGATATAGAATAAATCAAAATTATCTTGTAGATGCTTCAATGAAATGGCAAAGTCAACCCAAAATTATGTTTATCTTAAAAAACGCTTTTAATTATACAATTTTCAAGGCAGAAAATTTTATGCTGTAACTCGATCTTCAAATATTTATGGAAGGACCGATTAAGAGCCCCCTGCGGTTGCCGGCCCGGAGGCTTGACCCAGGCGGTTTTGTGGAGAACGGGGTCAGTCTCTGGACCCCGATTTCAAGGCTGAAAAAAAATTGTAAATGAATTTATAGTAGGAAAGCACCAATGCTAAAATAATGGCTGCAAAAATATATTGAATGGCATGGAAACGATCTTCCAGATAATCAAAACAGAAAAACCAGATAATGATGGCTGTCAGGGTTCCAGCACCTGCGGCACTGAAATTTCTGGCCAGCTTTAAATTAAGCATATACCCGATGACCACCCCGACAACCGGACCGGTCACAGGAAGGGGAAGCATAACAAAAATAAACAGGCCGATCCATCCGTAGACCATTATCTTTTCTTTCTGGCTGGCGGCTTTTCCGGCAAGTTTTTCCATAAGCCGGGACAGCCAGAGTACCTTGATGTAATTTTTTGTGGTCAGTACAAAAACAGAATAGGTATAGCACACAATGAGCACTTCAAGGTAAAAATTATAGGCAATAGTAGAAAATGCACCGAATTCATTCATAATACAGAATCCGATTCCAGCAGCACGTCCGCCAAAGGTATGGGCCAGAAAAACAAGGCTCAGCACTTCTGCTGTTTCATCATTTGTCATAATAAAAAAAAATATAACCAGCAAAAGCAGTACCGTTAACATAAATCCTGTAATAAGAACCCTGCCTTCAGTTGTATTAAATACCTTTCCTGTCATGGGAAATCTAAAACCCTTTATTGTTTTATAACAATTATTATCTATGACCGCAAATGACGGTTGGCATTTATTTTGCGTCAGTGAGACTCCACCCGCAGAGCGTATGGAGTCTCACTGATGCCATACTGCCTCGATTTTTCTTTGATCCAGTCGCTTCATATGTCACTTATAAAGTATATGATATTATTCGTGATATATAACATA
>JAYEJJ010000020.1:0-26672 GCA_034660495.1 Thermodesulfobacteriota bacterium
TATGTTGAAATTTTTATCTGGTTAGGGCATAGCAGAAAACCTTTGTTAAAAATATACAATACTGAGATCACTTTAACTATTTGATTTCTAAACATTTAATTCATGCTAAAAAAGTTAGCTGGTCGACTGGGAAAATGGGAATGCGCCCCAAAGGGACACCAGCTGGAATTTAAAGGCTTATAACCTCCTCTGGTGTCAGTTTGTCAATAAACATTACAATGGAGCGCAGGCTGTTGCCAAGAGCTGAAATTAAATTATTTGTTTTTCTGCTTTTATGCCGTAGGCAATGGAGTAGAACACCGGTACCACAATCAGGGTGAGAAAAGTTGCAATAAAAAGTCCTCCCATGATGGTAACTGCCATGGATGCAAATAAAGGGTCATATACCAGAGGCCCCATGCCGAGAATGGTGGTTCCCGATGCCATGGTTACCGGCCGAAGCCGGCTGACTGATGCATCAAGAATGGCTTTAAACGGGGCCAAGCCGGACCGCATGTATATTTCTATCTGTTCAATAAGTACAATGGCATTTTTGATCAGCATGCCGGATAATCCCAGAAATCCGAGTATGGACATGAATCCAAAGGGCAGATGAAAAATCAGCAGGCCTGCGGTAATGCCGATCATGGACAGGGGAACCGCTAAAAATATGATCAAGGGCCTGCGGATGGAGTTAAACAGGGCCACCACCGTTAAAAACATTCCCAGAACACATAATGGAAATATTTTTTTTAATGGGGCTCTGCCTTCAGCGGACTGGCTGAACTCCCCCTCCCAGGTCATGGTGTATCCTGGGGGCAGGGCAATGTTTTCCATGGATTCTTTCATGGCAAGGCGCAGGTTTTCTGCATTGCCTTTGACAGGGTTACATTGAACGGTAATGGAGCGCTGTTGATCCTGATGTTGAATAACAGGCCATTCCCAGACCGTTCTGATGTCCGTGACCACCTGGTTGATGGGAACAAATGTCTGTCTGGCCGAGCACCAGATCTGAATGTTTTTTAGATTGTCCACACTTGAGCGCTCGGATTTTACAGGGCGGGTGATGATGGGAATCAGTTCGTCTTTTTCCCTGTAGATCCCTGTTGTAATTCCGTTGAAATTCCACTGCAGCGCATTGGACAAATCGCTTCGGCTGACTCCGGCTCTTCTTGCCTGGTCTTCGGAGAAAACCGGGCGGATCACACGGACCTGCTGGCGCCAGTCCGTCCGTATGTCACGGGTTCCGGGAGTATTGTACATGATTTCTTTTGCCTGGTCTGCCATGTTCTGAAGTATGGTAATGTCCGGTCCCCTGAATTCTGCTTCCACCAGATAGGTGACTGGCGGGCCGTTGATGACTTTAATACAGAAGGGCTCGGAATCCGGAAAGTTCTGGCTGAGATGCTGTTCCACCAGAGGAATCAGGCTGTCAATTTTATGGTAATCGTCCACCTCCACAAGGATCTGACCGTAACTTGAATTGGGAATTTCATAATCATAGGACAGAATAAAGCGCATGGCCCCTTCACCCACAAAGGATGTGACGTTTTTGACGCCCTGCATTTTCAGAATGGTTTTTTCGATTTGCCTCATGTCCCGTGATGTATGATCAATATGCGTGCCCTGGGGCTTCCAGTAGTTTACAAAGAAATAGTTCTGGGTGGATGGGGCAAAAAAGGATTTGGGGACCTTTGCAAACCAGGTCATGGAAATGAACAAAATCAGCATAATACTGAACAGGGTCAGAAACCGGAACCGGATGCTGGTATAAAGCAGGCTGCGGTATAACCGGAAAAAAAGATTTTTGGAAGAGGTTGTTTTATGGGCCTTTTCCGGTACAGATAAAAACCACACACAGAACAGCGGGGTAAGGGTCATGGCAATAATCCAGCTGATAAACAGTGACAAAGCCATGACATCAAAAAGAGATCTGCAGAATTCCCCCACATTGCCCGGTGAAAATCCAATGGCGGTAAAGGCAAGCACCGCCACAAGGGTCGCTCCTAAAAGGGGCAGGCCGTTTTCCTGGATCACCCTGACCGCAGCGTTTTCCTTTTTTTCTCCCATTCCCAGCCGGACAAGGATACCGTCGGCCACCACAATGGCGTTGTCCACCAGCATACCCAGGGCCAAAATCAGGGCGCCCAGGGAGATTTTCTGGAGATCAATTCCCATGATATACATGCCGATAAAGGTGGCCAGAATGGTGAGAAGCAGCATGATCCCGATGAGCAGTCCGCATTTCCATCCCATGAAAAGCATTAACAGAAAGATGACAATGCCCACGGCCTCACCCAGATTTGTAAGGAACACGTTTACAGAAGCAGTAACCACCTTGCTCTGATAGTAGATGATGTCCAGGGATATTCCTCTGGGCTGCTTTGCTTTAAGGGTTTTAAGTTTTTCCTGTACAGCATTGCCCATGGTGATGACATTGCCGTTGGCAACGGTGGAGATGCCAAGGCCGATGGCTGGCTTTCCATTGAACCGTAAAAGGTTTCTTGGCGGATCAGTATAGTCCCGGTAAATCTCAGCAATGTCCCCTAAGCGGACCCGGCTGCCCGAACGGCTGGAGACCAGAAGATCGGCGATTTTCTGTTCTGAGGTAAATTCTCCAGTGGGATTGATACGCATATATTCCCTGTCAACATCTACATGCCCGCTTTTCTCAACAATATTCTGGGTCTGCAGGGTTGCCATAATCTGATCCATGGAAAGGCCCAGTTCACTGATTTTAGCACGTTTAAACTCAATATAAACCGCTTCCTGCTGAAGGCCCCAGAAGTCTATTTTGGCGACATTTTTGCAGAGCAGCAGCTCTTTTTTCAGGTATTCAGCATAATCCTTAAGCGCTGCATAGGAATGGCCGGCGCCGTGAAGGGCAAAAAAAACCCCGTACACATCTCCAAAATCATCGTTGACAATGGACGGTCCTGCGCCCGGGGGCAGCCGGGACTGTACATCATATATTTTTCTGCGCAGCTCATCCCATATCTGGGGCAGATCCCCTGCCCTGAATGTATCTTTCATGTCTACGTACACATAGGAAATTCCGGCCTTGGAGGTGCTGTAGATTTCCTTGACCTGTCCCATTTCCTTGATTGCTTCTTCTATTGTCTCTGTAATTTCATTTTCAACTTCCAGAGGGGATGCGCCGCTGTAGGGGGTGATGATCAAGGCGGTCTTTATGGTATATGTGGGATCTTCCAGCCGTCCGAGGGTGTTGAATGCCATGGCCCCGATGCCGACGATCATAATGACGGCTACGGTCATGAGGGTGCGTTTCTCAAGTGCGAATTTAGCTGGGTTCATTTGCTTCTGCCTTTTTTACCGCTGCCGTTCCTCTTTTGTTTTGTTTTTGATGATTGGGGTCAGGGGCATCTTTTCAACAATAAAATCCACGCCCTGGGTGACAATTTCATCGCCGGGGGAAAGTCCTTTTTCAATAATTAGTCGGGACCCTTTGCACAAAGGGCCCGGTGTGACCGGCTGCCGGGATGCTGTTGATGTTTTTCGGTTGAAAATCCAAACAAATGCCTGTCTGGAAGTATTGGTGACCAGGGCTCCGGCTGGAATTGTCACAGCTGGCGCACTGGACTGTTCCTCTGTCCACTGAATTTCAGCGGTCATTCCCGGCAGAATCTGTACATGTTCAGGATGGGGCATGATAAAGGTGACCGCGTAGGTACTGCTGCTTCTGTCTGCGGAGGTGTTCCATTCCTTGAGTTTTACCCTGAAAGGCTGGTCTCCAACCGCGGGGAATCTGGCAGTTGCCGGGCTGCCGGCTTTCAGGGGATGATTTGCTATTTCATTTTCCGGTACATTGATTCTGATTTCCAGTTGGGAGATGTCATGAAGTCCCACAACCACCTGGCCGGGTGCGACCATTTCATAATTTTCAATATTTTGAAACGTAATCATTCCGTTGTAGGGCGCTGCAAGAAATGTATAGGAAAGCTTGTGCCGGGCAATGGCAAGTTCTGCACTGAGCTGCTCAACAGCAGATTCTGCAGCGCTTCTAAGGTTGCGGGCATGGTCGAAATCTGCCTGGGGAGCGACGTTTTGGCTGACAAGTTTCTGTATACGGTTAAAATCCAGTTTTGCTGTTTCAAGCTGGGATCTGGCCCCTTTGATTCGGGCTTTTAATACCTGAATCTGGTCATTGAAATCCTGGGGATCTATCTGCATGAGGATATCCCCTTTTTTAACCAGGTCTCCTGGCTGGATGTTGACTTTAATCAGAGGCCCTCCGACACGGAAAGCCAGTCGGCTTTCGTTACAGGCATTGACCGTTCCCGGATACCGCCTGGATCTATTTGTTTTTTCAAGGAAAACTTTTTCAAGAACAATACTTTTAGGGGATTTTAAGTTGAGATTTTCCTGAGAAGAAAGTCTGTCATCTGCATAGGGTTCCCTGCTGGAAGCGCTGCATTCACTCTGGGTAATGTCTGTGATTTTGCTTAAAAGTCTGCTTTTAGCGGTAAACTGACCTGAAAACAGCAGGCTGCACAAAATAAAAGATGTCATGCAGAGCGTTGTGATCATGGTTTTTTTTTTCATTGTCGGGGCCCCATACTTTTTTCTGCTGTTAAAATTCTTCAGACTGAAGGCCTGACTCCTCATATGACCCCTGACAGGTAAACCTGAGCCTTCACAGGTAAACACGGTCATCGGGTTGAAGCGTTCATTTTATATCCATTTGGATAAATTTAGTCAAGAAATTCATCAGTTTTTGAAACTCGATTATCAAGTTTTTCTAGGGAAAAACCGATTAAAAGCCCCCACCGGTTGCTCTGTAATGAACATTGAGAACCAAAGGAGATCAGACTTTTTGCCCTGCCAGGCGTTAAAAAAATCGGGCTTGGTTTTAACTTCGCCCAGTATGCCTATAAATTTTGATGGATCAATATGCGTACAGATGCGGTGTAAGGGTTTTGACCAACTTCGGCTTTAATTGTGTCAATTTACGTCAAAACTCAAATTGCCGGTAACTTCAGAGCTCCTGACACCACAAACCTAATATATTGTTTTAACTGAAAATATTCAAATTTAGGATCGTAATTTTAAATGCATAAAAAAACCAGACAAATACCATATATTGTGCTTATTGTCTTTGTTTTTAAAAAAAAATACTATATATAGAAAATGATTATGCATTCAAAATTAGCTGAGGTCAGGAGTTCTGAACTTTGAAAGAAAATCAGCTTTTAAAAACAATTTGATTTAAAAGGACGTGTGATATCTTTTTGCCTGATTTAAATTTTTTTTAATTGTCAGCACAATTTTTGCTTAAGTGTTTTTTGTTCATCATATTACTCTTGTCCTTTTGGACACGGTGAACAATGAAATACTTAAATTTTAGACACTCATCAAAGGAGAATTTATTATGGTAAAAAAATCATTTTTCTTTATTTCGTTAATTGCAGGTATTGTTTTTGTTTTAGCTCAGGCGTATACTCAAGGCCAGTGAATCACCCCGGCAACACATTCGGCCCTGATAATCATCCAGAGAACAGCCAGAACAATCCCGGTTTGAATTCACCCTTGAATATTTTCAATGTCAAGGGGATCAAAAGTGGATTGATTATGGTGGATAAAATTTTTTTTTATATGTCAGATATTCTTGATGTTTCAATTGTCTTTCCCAAATCATTGACTGCGGTATGGAACGGCAGTGCGGATACCTATCTTGTCATAAGGATACCGGAAGAAACTCAGCAGGCTGATGAAATAGCAGAAACCGAGCAGGTAGAAGAATCAGAGGAAACCGAGCAGACAAAGGAAAATGACAGCTTTATTTTGGCACCTTTTCTTATCAGAACTTCCGGTGAGATTCCAGATACCCCAAAAACGTTTGTAAGCCTTGATTTGAGTCAGACAACCCTGCCTGTTGGTGCGTACCAGATTGCCATGATCCTTGTAAAACCTGAAGGGGATCCTTTAAAATTCAGAGCTCCTGACACCACAAACCTAATATATTGTTTTAACTGAAAATATTCAAATTTAGGATCGTAATTTTAAATGCATAAAAAAACCAGACAAATACCATATATTGTGCTTATTGTCTTTGTTTTTAAAAAAAAATACTATATATAGAAAATGATTATGCATTCAAAATTAGCTGAGGTCAGGAGTTCTGAAATTAGAGGACTGGTATAATGGTTTCAATGGATTGATCAGTGCGGCAGAATTTAAAGTCAGGGCTGAATGTGATCCCCTTGATGTCGATTGTGACGGTTTTATTGATGACATGGAATTAAGTATCACCCCTTCTAAAATTACATTTTCCGTAAGTGATACTGCGCAGATCACAATTACAGATGGAACAGCACCGTATTCTGTTATTAGCAATGATACAGGTGTTGCTAAGGTTGTTGGTGATAATTTTGATGATGGGAATTTTGAAGTGAAAGGCATTGCAGAGGGTACGACGACAATTTCCATAACAGATTCTGAAAATAAGATCGGAGAAGTTGAAGTTGATGAAGTAGAAACAGATGATAATGAAGAAAATGGTGATGAAGTAGAAGATGAAGATGAGGAAGAAGTTGTTGATGAAGAATAATCCATGCCTATCCGGTTAACCCCCAAAGCGTGGGCCCGAAAATTTTTGCGATACTCCAGGGTGCTGCCTCCCTCCTTTATACAGTCCCTCATAAGAGGGAGATCGTGCTCCCACGGCGATTCCCAAAATGCTATCAAATCCTAACATAGGCCAGAACCGACGGTTGAATCGAAACACATATTCGTTAAGGTATGCCTGCAAATGCTTAGGCGACACGCCGTGATGAGTCCCGAGCAACCATACATCAAGGTTCCCGAATGCGATGTGGATCATTGGAAGGTGCTTGTCTGTCTTCACGTGATCCCCACAGACGGCAACAGCCTCATGGTCATAACCTTGGTCGGCCAGCGGTTCGTATTCGATCCACGCATCGGTTCACACTTTTGCACCTATCTGAATATTTTCACGCACGAAAGATACGAGCGTCTCTTGCTTCCGATTAGGAATGACTTGTAGCCGGAGTCTGCCCGCGGGTATGCTACGTCCTTGCCCCCCACGATGTTTGGGCAACGGCCCGCCCATGAGGTTCGGATCACGACCACCCCACTTTGCGGATTTTCGCCTTGGCATGACCTCGACGGCACCAACCACGAGCACTTTGTCTGTTATACCGCGCCCCTTCCCTTGAGTTGCTCCGCCCACAAATGTCTCGTCCACTTCGACCGGGAACTTTTGACCGATGGGGCCTCGTTCCGGACGAACCATCGCGGCCCGGAGCTTATGAAGCATCTGAAACGCTGTCTCGTACCGTTTAATTCCGAGCATCTTTTTAAATTGTACGGCACTCATTCCCGGAGTTAGACTCGTTACAAGAAACGCTGCCCAAAACCAGGAGCAGAGGGACTGCCTGCTCCGATGCATGATCGTGCCTGCAGTGTGCCAAGTGTCTCGGTTGCAGTTGCGGCAACGATAAACAGTGGGTCGGTTGGCAAAAGAGTATGGTGATCCTGCATCGCCTTCGTGTTGCCCACAATGACTGCATACAAAGCCAGCAGAAAATCTCTTGGTGTAGAGATGAGCAATGCAGGCTTCATCGTTTGGGAAGCGCTTCTGGAAGTCTGGCAAGGCCTTAGGTATAAATCGGTTCTCGTCTGTATTGGGCATCGATGATACCCCCTATTTATATTCCGTTGACTATTCTGTGGCTTCATCATAGCAAAAGTTTTTTTGGGGGTCAACCGGATAGGCATGGAATAATCTTTGTTCCTGACACTCGATTATCAAATTTTTTATATTAAAGCCATCAGCCACCAGCTGTCAGTAACCAGCAGGAAAACAATTGTAAAACTCGATGATCAAGTTTTTTGTAAGTCGTTGATATTATTCAATTTATAAAGACCCACCATAATCATGGTACATTTTTTGTTCTTCAGCAATATCAGCTACTTATGATTTTAAATGAAATATTTATATAAAACCGCCTCATTTTTACCCCCAGTGTTTACAGGGTTCGAGAAAAAACTTGATAATCGAGTAAAAGGTTCCTGGAAGCTGATAACTGATAACTGATAACTGATAACTGATAACTGATAACTGATAACTGATAACTGATAACTGATAACTGATAACTGATAACTGATGGCTTTCAAATAAACCCGCCTGAAAATGTGCGTCTAAATTTTATTGTTTTTAAAAAAATCTCTTACAAAGGCAATATGGGCGTTCATGGCGGTATAGGACATGTCGGGATCTCTTGATTTTATGGCCTCCAGGATGGCTTGGTTCTGGGAAAATATTATTTTTATATTTGCCGGATTTTCGTATAAAATGGCAAGATTCTCCTGGATTCCGTGGAAAAGATAGTCATAGAAGTTTCGCATGATAAGTAGTGTTTGAACGAAAACGCACCCATCTGCTGCGTTGCTGCAAAAGTTCAGAGCTCCTGACACCACAAACCTAATATATTGTTTTAACTGAAAATATTCAAATTTAGGATCGTAATTTTAAATGCATAAAAAAACCAGACAAATACCATATATTGTGCTTATTAAGGGTGTTGAAATCGATCAGCCTTTTCTGAATAAAATCAGTCGGTTACCTCCATAATGATTGTTATGAGATAACTTCCTGAAATAACTAACAATACATGCCAAAATAGAGGGTCGATTTCAACACCCTTTTATTGTCTTTGTTTTTAAAAAAAATACTATATATAGAAAATGATTATGCATTCAAAATTAGCTGAGGTCAGGAGTTCTGAAGTTTGAAATCCTCATGTACCTGAGTACACTCCGGTTTCAAACTTTTTTGCGCCTTGCAGCTGGGCACGTTTTCGCCCAAACACGGGGTTTTCGTTCAGACACTAAGTATCTGAAGGGGATTTTTTGCGGCATAGGCAATGGCCATGTGAAAGGCTGTGTCTGCTTCTGTTCCCAGGCGGCCGTTTTCTATTTCATGCTGCATTTCCTCAACGCTCTGGGTTAACGCGGTAATGTCAGCTTCATCTGCCCGCCGGGCAGCCAGGGAAGCAGAGTTGCATTCCAGGCCAATGCGGACATCCAGCAGGTCCACCAGCGAAGCAGACTGGGCTTCCATAGCCTTTGCCAGGGGATTTTCCTGAACCTTGTTAACTGGTTTTACAAATGTGCCTTTGCCCTGTTTCTAGGTAATCAGCCCCATGGTGACAAGACGCTGTATGGCATCCCTGATGGTCATGCGGGAAACATTCATGGCATTGGCCATTTCGCGTTCTGTCATGAGCTTTTCACCTGGTTTGAGTTTGCCTCTGTAGATGAGTTCCAGGATCTGATCCAGGACATGGTCTGAAATGCGTTTGGGTTTTATGGGTTTAATGGGTATGGTCATAATTGGTTTTTTATATCCTGGTAATTTTTACAACTTTAAGCTTTAAGCTATTGAGGTCGATTTTTAATTATTTAATATTCCAATTGTTTTATCAAGATTGTTTTTCAAGGGCCCTGGCGTATAATTCCATGGGATGCACAATTTTTACGGATGATCCAGCTTTTCCAAGTATATCTGATATCTGCATCATGCAGGCCGGACATCCCGTGGATACAATATCGCAGCCGGTATTTTCAATGTTTTTCTGTTTTTGTTTTCCAATACTACAGGACAGATCATAGTGATGGATATTGAAACTCCCCCCCATGCCGCAGCATTTGTCAGATTCTGCCATTTCTGTTAACCGGTATCCGGCTGCCTTTATGACCTGCCTTGGCTGATCTGCAACCCCAAGGGATTTTTTCAAATGGCAGGGGTCATGCCAGGTAACGATTTCAGAAGTGATATCCTCTGCAGGATTGTAAAGCAGGTCTATCCCCACCCGGTCAACGAGAAACTGATTGATATCCATGGTTTTTTCAGACAGAGATGCCAGTCTTTTCTGCATTTTTGAAGAAGGGTTTCTGTAAACCGCCGGCCACAATTTTTTTATGGTTGATGTGCAGGTGGCACAGGCCGTCACAATCACATCACATTCTTCTCTTTCAAATAAAGCCAGGTTATGTTCCACCAGATGATTAAACGTGTCCCGGTCGCCGGAAGCCAGGGCGGGTATCCCGCAGCACCCCTGATCCCGGGGAATGATGACACTGACGTTGTGATGGGACAAGACCCTCAGGCATGCCTGGGCAACCCCCGGGAAAATTTTGTCAATAAGGCATCCAGTAAAAAAGGCCGCTTTAAGTCCTGCGCTTTTTGTTTTTAATCCCTGTTCCGGCAGGGTTTTATGAAAGGGCGTGGCGCTCAGCGGTTTGAAATGCCGTCCGGACAGGAGCCGGGAACCTATCCGGGCGCAGGAAGTGCCCTGGGCATTGGCCTCTGATCGGGTAAAAAGGCCCTGGAACCGGCTGGCCCATTCCATAATACTGTCAAACCGCCCGGGATTGGCCAGAACCTGCTTGAAAATTATTTTTTTAGCAGAAGAAAGCCCTTTGAATTCTGTCAGTATAGCCCTTGCCTTGATAAAAATTTCCATGACATTGACACCGGAAGGGCAGTTGGCCGCGCATGACCCGCATAAAAGGCAGCGGTTCAAGCGTTCATTGACCCCGTCGGGATCAGTGAACATGTCTTCCATCAGTCCTGTGAGCAGTGCAAGCTTTCCCCTTGCCACGTCGGCTTCTTTCCGCGTCTGATCATATACGGGGCATACCGACTGGCACATACCGCATCGATTGCACACCACCAGTTGTTCTTCAAGTTCTTTTACCAGATTGGCCAGTTCTTTCATACCTTTCATGATAAGCTATGCTCCCGTTATTTTACCAGGGTTCAAAATATTGTGGGGATCCAGTGCCGCTCTCAGCCGTTGGGAAAAGATGATGGATGAAAATCCTGCTTCTTTTTCCAGAAAAGGGGCTTTGGCAAGCCCTGTGCCGTGTTCCCCGGACAGGGTGCCTCCTATGGCAAGGGCCGTGTCAAAAATTTCTTCAATGGCATTTTCCACCCGTTTAAATTCCTCCTTGTTTCTGTGGTCGGTCAGGATGTTGGGATGAAGATTGCCGTCCCCTGCATGGCCAAAGGTGCCGATATCAATTTTATATTTATTGGCAATGGCCTGGATGGCATTTACCATAGTGTTTGAACGAAAACTCACCCATCTGCTGCGTTGCTGCAAAATTTTAAAATCCTCATGTACCTGAGTACTCCGGTTTTAAAATTTTTTGCGCCTTGCACCTGGGCAAGTTTTCGTCCAAATACGGGGTTTTCGTTCAGACACTACCATGTCTGGAATTCTGCTCCCTGGAACAGTGGCATCCTCAAGGATGAGTGTGGGTTTTTGCTGGGCCCGAGCGGACAGGGCAGATCTTCTGGCCGCCCATATTCTGTCCCTCTGGGCTTCATTTTTTGCCTGTTCAATGGTATCTGCGCCCATTTTAAGGCACAACGCCCTGATCTGTTCGGCTTCTTCTCCGACCAGGGCCGGGTGCCCGTCCACTTCAATGAGCAGGAGGACGCCGGCATCTTTTGGAAGCCCGGCATTTGAAAAATTCTCCACTGCCCGTATGGTGAAGTTGTCCAGGATTTCCAGGGTAACAGGCAGAATCCGGGCCGAGATGATCCCTGCGACGGGTTCTGATGCCTGCTCAATGGTTTTGTATACTGCCACCATGGCCACCCTGGCTTTGGGAGCAGGTATGAGTTTGAGAATGATCCGGTCCAGTATGCCCAGGCTCCCTTCAGATCCCACCATAAGTCCGGTGAGATTATAGCCTGTGGCGCATTTTACAGTTTTTGATCCGGTTTTGATATGATTTCCCTGGCAGTCAAAAAAACTCATTCCCATGACATAGTCTTTTGTTACTCCGTACTTGAGTCCGCGCAGACCACCGGCATTTTCGGCCACATTGCCTCCCTGGGTGGAAACAGCCATACTCCCGGGATCCGGCGGATAAAATAATCCCATTTTTTCCACCTGGGCAGCCATGTTTGCCGTGACCACCCCGGGTTCCACAACAGCATACATATCTGCTTCGTTGATTTCAATAATTTTGTTCAGCCCTGGGGCATCCACTGGCCTATACCCTGGCCGCCGTTGCGACCCTTTTCGGACTTATTGATAACGGCTTCTGCATTCCCATGCTTTTTGACCTTTTTGTGAATAATGTATGGGGGCTGATGAATAATTACGGCCTGGGGGCACTGGGCGCCATAATTCTTGCAGTACTCAATAGAAAGCTCAATATGACAGTGCTTAAGGAAAGTGCCTATGCCACATTGAAAACAACTTCCATGGTCATGATGCTGTTCATCGGTGGAAAATTTTTTTCAGCAGTATTTTTAAGTATGGGCGGCGGGGATGTGGTGGCAGACCTGCTCATTGGTTCGGGTATGGACAGGTGGGTTGTTCTGTTTATCATGATGCTGATTGTGTTTATCATGGGGATGTTCATTGACTGGGCAGCTATTCTTCTGGTAACGGTTCCCATCTTCCTTCCCATTGCCATTGAACTTGGATTTGATCCTCTGTGGTTTTCTCTGCTTTTATGTGTTAATCTTCAAACGTCATTTTTTACCCCGCCCTTTGGGTATGCTCTTTTTTATTTCAAGGGGGTGACACCCGATGGCTATACCATGATGCATATCTACAAAGGGATTCTGCCCTTTGTTCTGCTTCAGCTTGTCAGTATTGCCATGCTCTGTCTGTTCCCCGCCCTGGTCACATGGCTGCCGGGGGTGTTTTTCGGATAAATATTGATATGGGATGATTGATTTTTTTAACGCCTGGCAGGGAAAAAGTCTGATCTCCTTTGGTTCTCAAAGATCCTGACAGGCAACCGCTGGGGGCGGAGCTCGGCCCTTCCATAAAAACTTGATAACCGAGTTATATGTGTTATGTATATAATGAGATTTCAGACTTCCACCCCGGTGCCGACTTGGTCTTTCATGCGTTGTTGTGGGCAGAACGAGAGGTAAAAAGGTCTGCCCATGGCAGTTTATAAGAAACTTGAAACAAGAGACAAGAAACAAGACTCTGTACAATTCAAGTTTCATGGTTTGTTGTGATGCTGTGCATCATGTGGGTTATTTAGGAATTCAGGAGGAGACGTGGAAGAGAAATTGTCTCTGTATGAAAAAATCGTACATATTCACAAGGTGGATATTTTTAAAACCCTGGACATAAACGAACTTGCCGCCATTGCCGGGATTAGTGAAGAAATGGTGTATCCTGAAGCAAAGACCTTTTTTTTTGAGGGAGATGTGTCAGAGACCATGTATATAGCGGTGACCGGCCAGTTAAAGGTATCACGGAATAATACCGAGCTCGGCAGGTTCACATCCGGGGACAGCTTCGGGCTGAGCGCCTTTCTTCTGGATGATAAACGGCTGGTGACCTGTACCACCCTGGAAGAGACCCGCCTGCTGGTGATCCATAAAAGGGAATTTGAGGAAATGCTCATGGAGTATCCCCAGATTTCCCTTGAACTTGCCAGGATACAGGCCAAAATGCTTCAGCGGCTCCTGGACAGAATTGACAGCAGTAAAGATACAAAAGGGTATGCCCTGGGGGATTTTTTTAACCGGCAGAACAGATAATCTGGCCCCCTGATTGAGCTTAACATGGTAAATATTATTCTTTATGATCAGGCTCTGGTGTTTTAAGAACAGGTTCAGGGAAAGAAAAACCTGATTATCGAATTATTGCATTCTGTTTTTGTTTATGATAGGTTTCCGGCTAAATATTACCTCAAACTCAAGTGTGAGATTTTTTTAATTCGCCGTGGGTTTTTGACTGTATTTAGAATCCCCGTTATCATTACAGTGCTTTTTTTCCTGTAATATTTTAAATCAAAAAATCAGAATCAACGCAGGAGGCGTTTATGTTGAAATTAAAAAGTTGTTTGTTTTTCATGATTTCCATGGCTGTTGTCTTTTCAGGCTATCCGGGGTTTGCCCAGGATACCCTGAAAACAGAAAAGGAAAAAGTCAGCTATGCTTTAGGGATTAACATTGGTACCAATCTCAAAAGGGATGTGGATGTTGATATTGATGCATTTTTCAAGGGCATCAAAGACAGTCAGGAAGGCAAAAGCCTTATGACGGAAGAAGAGATGAAAGATACCATGATGGCTTTTCAGCAGGAAATGCAGCAGAAAAAGATGCAGCAGATGAAGGAAGTCGCTGAAAAAAACAAAAAGGAAGGCACGGCTTTTCTTGCGGAAAATAAAAAGAAAGAAGGGGTGAAAACCCTGGAAAGCGGACTTCAGTATAAAGTTATCAAAAAAGGGACCGGAGACATCCCCACAGCAGATGATACAGTAGAGTGCAATTATAAAGGCAGTACAATCGATGGAAAGGTATTTGATTCCTCCTATAAAAGAGGGAAACCTGCATCTTTTCAGGTCGGCGGTGTGATAAAGGGATGGACAGATGCCCTTCAGCTGATGCCGGTGGGATCAAAATGGGAATTGTATATTCCCTCTGATCTGGCCTACGGGGACCGCGGTGCTGGAAAAGCCATTGAACCGGGCTCTACCCTTGTGTTTGAGGTGGAGCTTCTTGGAATACAGGGATAGATTTTTCTGTTGTTTCACTGATTTTTTTCAGAAATCAGATCTCTGAACCAGATCATCCATTTCTTAAATACACTCTCGTGTTTCATTCTTCGTTGTGTCCGCCAGGACATATGGTTTTACAGACTGGTTTAATGATAAAGGAGATGGAAGCATATGCTTGTTCTTGGATTAAATGGAAGTCCCAGAAAAAAGGGAAACAGTGAATACCTTTTAACTCAATTTCTCGGGCAGGCTGAAAAAAGAGGGTTTGAAACCAGAGTTGTAAATTGCGGGACCCATGAATATCAACCCTGCATCGGATGTGGCAGCTGCGAAAAAAAAGGGGTCTGTTTTCACAAGGATGCCCTGGCAGACGAGGTGTTTTCTCTGTTTAGAAGGGCAGAGGTTCTGGTGCTTTCCGGGCCAGTCTATTTTTATTCATTTCCTTCTCAGATCAAGGCAATAATAGACAGAACCCAGACCCTCTGGTCCAGAAAATATCGTTTTGGCCTGAGTGACCCGGGAGAGGGTCAGCGCAAAGGCGTTCTTCTATGCTGCGGGGCCACCAGGGGGGAGAACCTGTTTGATGGAATAAAACTGACAGCCCGGTATTTTTTTGATGCGGCCGGGGCTGAGTTTACCGATCATCTGTGGTACAGAAGGGTTGATGAGCGCGGTGAAATTCAGACCATGCCAGGCGTTGAAGGGGATATAACGGCGCTGGGAGACAGGGTGCTGACATCCTTTGAAGGAAAACCTGGAATCTGCTTTGTGTGTACTGAAAATGCCGGAAGAAGTCAGATGGCAGCCGGTTTTGCCAGGCACATGGCTGGAAACGTTCTGGATATTGCAAGTGCGGGAAGTCAGCCGGCAGACTCAGTTAACCCTACAGTGGTTGAGGCCATGGCAGAAAAAAAACTGGACATTGCTTTTCATAAACCCAGGAAAATTGAATCCGTGCTGAATACATTCACCCCCCAGGTCATGGTGACCATGGGGTGTTCAGATGCATGTCCGGCTGTTCCCGGTGCAAGGGTTGTCAACTGGGATCTTCCTGATCCAAAAGACGGCGCCATATCTGAGGTGAGAAAAATCAGGGACGAGATTGAAAAAAAAGTCTCCCTTTTGTGCAGTGAGCTCACCAATACTGCATTGTGATTTACTACAGGCCAGCGTTGGGGCGGTGCTGTTCAAAAAACTTGATGTGCCAGTGTTAGTTGTCTCTGGTGTAATGAGGATACCCCACCGTGGCCGCTTGTTTTTCAAGGATCATTTTCAAGGATCAGGGGTTTGGATCTGGTTATTAAAGGACAGGGTCAGCGATCCCATTTCCCATCATAGGGATGCTTGATCAGATTGGAATTAAAATACCTGGGGTCTTCAGTGACTTCCCTTCCCAGCCATTCAGGTTTTTCAAAGGGCTGATCTATTGTCTCAAGTTCTATTTCGGCAAGGATCAGTCCCTGATTTTCACCTGAAAATTCATCCACGGTCCATAGAACCCCTTTTTTGTCATCAATAAAGTGTCTTTTCTTTTTAACCAGAGGGGGGGCGCACAGCCGTTTCAGCATATCCTGTGCATCCTTCAGGGGAATTTCATATTCAAATTCCAGCCGTGATGCCTTGCAGGTGATTCCCTTTACTGTGATATAACCTTTTGTCCCTGCTGTTCTTATCCGGACAACACCGGTTTTGTCATTTTTAAGGTATCCCTGAATCAGACAAACCGCCTTGAATGCGTTTTGCCGCCACAGGTCATTTTTTAAAAGAAATTTTTTTTCTGTTTCAATGGCCATTTTCTTTGTTTTGGTGTGCTCCCACGGCATGGGGGTAGATGCATTATCTGTTGGCTTTTATGGTTTCAAGTATCTCAGGTATATTCTTTTCAGCTGATTTGGCATCCATACTGCATCCGCCTGCTCCAAAATGGCCGCCTCCACCGTATTTTGACAGCATCTGCCCGATGTTTATTTTGAAATTATCATTAAAAATACTCCGGCCGATGCTTAACAGCACAGTATTTTTGTCCTTATGATCATATCTGATGCGCATGCTTGCCATGGCATCAGGGAAAAGGGAGTATACTAGAAACCGGTTTCCTGAAGGGGGTTTTTCCATATCTCTGAAATCTGTAACACTGATGTTTTTATGCATTTTTGTATGGGTAATAAGAAGGCTTTCAAATTTTTTGGTTTCCTTAATCAGGTTTTTACATCTTTTTTCTACTTCTGGATCTTCTAAAACATCCTGGATGCTTTTTTTTCTTAACAGGGTTACCAGTCTGTTCCAATAGCCTGGATCATCGTCATCCCTGTTTTTTACAGTCATGGACAGCATCAGATATGGATATTTTTCAGGGGAAAGGACCATATCCCTTGAAAGGTCAGCGGCATCAATGATATCTGTTTCTTTAATTAATTCGTCAAATTCATTATCAAGTTTTCCAAGGGACCGATAGTACTCATAAATCACACCTGCTGCAGAGGGGGCCACTTTAAAGGCGCCAGGGGGATGTTCTTCCAGCTTGTTTGAAATATGGTGGTCAAACCACATGGAGCATCTTTTATCATAAGGCAGGTTGGCCAGAATGTCGCCTTTTTTAATATCAGCGCTGCCGTGCTGAATGTCACCGGGTTCAATCCAGAAAATGGGTTCTGTAATGTTTTCTGTCTCATACAGCAGTACAGCGCAGACAATTCCGTCAAAATCAGGTCGGGTTACGATTCTCATAATTTTTCTTTTTTTATTTAACGCATTGTTTAAGTCTGGATTGATTGTTCTCTTTTAGCTGAGAACATCCAGATCATCATGTTAAATGTTGACGTTCAGTTCATTTATTCATGCCGGAGCGTAACATCCCTGTTGTAATTTGACAAGTATAACTGGAAAGGGTATATGAAATATTTTAAACGGTGGGTATATTTAATAAAAACAGGAGTTTTCCTAATTGAAAAATCAGAACACAGAATCCATGAAAGATAATCAGGCTTTAGGCAAGCCCCCTGCAATGGATCAAAACCTGAAAATTTATGTTGAAAAACAGGGGACATCTGTCTGGGTAGAGGTTTTAAATACTGGAAAAGATCCTGTTTCTCTTCTGTCTGAATTAAAACTCATTCTCAGGCAAAAAGGTGTTGTACACGGTATTTACAGGGATTCTGTGTTAAAAACACGTATTACGGGACAGGCAAATTTTTTTGCAGTTGCCAGAGCCACTGTTTTTCTGGATATATCTGCCTGCACTGAAAACAGGTTTTTAGATAAGGGTGATGATCAGGGAAGAATAAAGCAGGGTGACCCCCTGGCCCATATTGAACTTAAGGAAAGCCGTGGAAAAGAAGATCTGATTAAATTAAAAGATGTCTATGGCAGGATGATTACCCCTGATCTGCCAGACACAAAAATTTTACCTTTTTTCAGATGTGGGACAGGGGCAAGAATTGCGCGAAACAGCCTTAAGGTGTTTGCCGGGAGAAGAGGGATTCCTTATATTTCAAAAGAAGGCCGGTTCTATGTATTTTCCATAGTTAATGTGCTTGGGGATGCTGATTTGAAATTCGGCCGGATCGATCCGTTTTCAAATATGGTTATTTCCGGCATACTCTCCGGTGTATATCCGGTTACAGCAGGCAGCATAAAGGCTAAGGAGATTAGAGGCGCTGAAATTGAATCGGTAAATGATATCAGAGTGGATATCGGTATTACAGATTCAAGAATAAGAACCCAGGGAAGTGTTTTTGCAAAATATCTTCACAATGTAACCATTGAAGCGTTTGGTGATGTGGTGGTTGATCATGAAATTCTGGATTCCAGAATTATTATCAGCGGAAAGTGCACTTCGTTGAAGAGTAAAATAATGGCATCAGAAATTTCAGCAGCCAGTGGGATAACAGCCTGTGGTGTTGGAAGCGATCGTGCGCAGCCCTCGGTTCTGCGCACCGGCAGGATGGATCATTTTTTGCTGGAAGACCAGCGGATAACAGATGCTGCTCTATTAATTGAACAAAAATTGAAAAATCTGGAAAAAAATAAAAAAGACCAGACAAACAGGATTGAAAAGATATTTAAGGAAATGCAGAATCTTAAATGTCTCCATGACCGGCTGACAGATAAAAAGGAAAAAATACAATTAACCCTTGAACAGGAAAATCTGGCTTCTCAAAAAGAGCTGCATCATCGGATAATAGATCGTCTGGCTGACATTGAAAGAAAAATAGAAACAATTATTGTTTCTTTAAAGGACTTGAATCGAAAAAAGCAGGCCAGAACCAGAAAGCTTGAAAAAATCAGAAAAACCATTAAAACCGTTAAGCCTGGGATAGAGAAACACCTGATGGAGCTTGAGATGGACAGAACAGCCCTGCATCATTCTGCTGAAAATACTGGAAATCTGCCGGAAATCATCATAAAAGGTCAGGTGGCTGATGGAACAATTGTCAAAGGTATATTTTCGTCAATCACCTCAAAAAAGGGGTATGAAAATGTAAAAATATTTGAATCCAAAGTCAGATCAGCTCCTGACCGTTTTGAAATCAATGTTGAAAAACTTTGACCTGAATGACCCTGTTTCCTGAGAAACAGGGTATGAAGCCCGCATCATAAAACAATACTGGTTTTCACTTTATCCCGGCTGTCTGTGAACACATGGCTGGGTGTCAAAGGCCTGGGCCCCGCCCTTTGTCTGTTCCGGGGGACGGGAGGGATTTTTCGGTCTCATGGTGGGTTCTCCAATGTGGTTTTTAAACCTGTAGTTGAGAATGGAAACAACATGTTCAAATTTGACCATGATTTCTTCATTGCTGTTTCCGGGCACATCAAGGATACAATACCTGTAACTTTCCGGGTTGTGTTTAAAATCAGAAAGCATTGCGTTTTCGTGGATCAGGTTTCTGACCTTGACTTCAGGGTATTTTAAATTCACTTCATCATAGGCAATCTGGGTAGGTGTCTGGAGGATTTCTGCATTGGAAAAAGCATGAAGTTCAAAATTATAGCAGTATTTGAATTGCAGCTGTTGTAAAAAATTTTGTTCCGGATTGATGCCGACAGAGATGTCGCACAGCATTTTTAACGGGTCAAATCCTTTTACAGCCTCTATGGTTTTGGCAAATTGAAAGGCTATCCGGCAGTTGACCTCTATAACCTTAAATGTTTCATTTACTTCATCTGCCCGAAGTTCCACATTGAAAAAGGTGTTATCAATGCCAAGTCCGGGGATAAGTTTTTTTAGATTGTCCTTAATTAAGGTGTCAAGTCCGGGAGAAAATTCATAGGGGAAAATATGGTGGCTGAAGCTGTTTGTTCTTGGATAAAACTCAGCCCTGGTAAATCCAATAAAAAAAACCGCTCCTTTAAAAACATATCCGTCCATGGTGACCTGGGTGCCGGAAATAAACTCTTCGCACAGAAAACTATTGCATGTGGAGATATTCAAGGCATCATGGTGTTTTGAGCTGAAAGATAGAGCGTCTACATAGTATTGGTTGAAAAGGGCAATATCCATGCTTTCAAGGCCTATATAATACTCCATCTGTTCCGGGGACTCGATTTTGTGGGTGCCGAATGAGATATTGGAGCGGACAGGTTTGATAAAAAACGGGGGCGCCATCCGGGCCGGCCTGCGCAGATAATCCAGTGCAAGACAATACTCTGCCGCACAGTCCGGTGTCAGTTTTTTCTGGGTCCTTCGGCAGAGATATTTGTTCTGGCTGTTGATAACAGCCTTGACAGGTGAAAACAACTTGCCTGTTTCCTGGGCAATGATGGCGGCAAACACAGCAGAAGAGTCGTGAACGCCCACAATGCCGTCGTAAATATCGGGATTGTAGTTGATCCGTTCTATGGTCTGGGTCAGATACTCTTTTATGCCAAAACTTAAAATTTTTTCAATGGTTTCAATGGTAAGAGAGTACTTTTCCTGGTCTTTAAAACTGTGTTCGATAATATCAATATCGCTGGCATCACATAAAAAAAGAATTTTTTTCTGCATATGCAACCTCCTAAAATTTCATTCAGTTGAATCATTAATCAATTAAAACATGATGTCAGACACTAAAACATGATGTCAGACACGGATTTTAAACTGTTTTAAGATGTGAACAGTCCACCCAGTGTGAAGCATCAACTTTTCCCCTTATCAGTTCGCCCTTTTTAAACACAAACACAATACTCCCCGGTGCTTCAAGGCATTGTATGTCTTTAAGGGGATCTTTGTCCAGAACAATACAATCCGCTGATTTCCCTTTTTCCAGGGTGCCGATCCGGTCTGCCATTCCAACGGCATCGGCGGCAATGCGTGTTGAAGCAAACAGAGCGTCCTTTTCATTCATTATGCCGAGTTTGACATACTGAATGATCTCCATGGCATTTTTCCCGTGGTAATTGTAAGGGGTGCCTGCATCAGTTCCCATGACCACCCTTACCCCTGCATCAATGGCACGGACGAGATTTTCCTGTCTTATTTTTGAAATGTCCCGGGCCTTTTCAAACATAAACTGGGGAATGCCGTTTTGCCCCTTTGCTGAAAGCATCCAGAAATTTGAACTTAAGGTGGATGTCAGAAAAATACCCTTGTCTGCCATGAGTTTCAGGGCTTTTTCATTGGCAAGGGTTCCGTGTTCTATGGTACGCACCCCTGCATTGACGGCATTGATAATGCCTTCGCTTCCGTGGGCGTGGGCAGCAGTATGTTTCCCCACTTTTTTCCCTTCCTTTACCACGGCACGGATTTCATCCTCATCCAGCTGGGGAGAACCGGGCTCTCCCCCGGGATTCATAATGGCTCCCGTGGCCATGACCTTAAGGCAGTCTGCGCCTTCCTTAAGCTGTTCTCTTGCTGCTCTGCGGTTTTCATCCACACCGTCGGCTTCTCTGTAAAGCCCTTTAAAGTATTCGCTGCCTGCGGTGACCATACAGATTATTCTGCCGCTGGACAAAATCCTGGGGCCGGAAATGAGTTTTTCTTCCACAGCCTTTTTAACGGCAATATCAATGAAGTTGGAAGAGCCGCAGTTTCTCACTGTGGTAACCCCTGACAAAACAGTGTTGTTCATCTCCCTGGCTGCTCTTATGGCACGGAGTTTATCCTCCACAAGGCTTTCATGAACCGTATCGCCCATTCCGTGCATATCCAGGTGAACGTGGGTATCTATTAATCCCGGAATGATAAATTTCCCCTTGAGATCAAGGGTCTTTGAGTCTTCGGGGATGGGGAGATCGTTTTTTGTTCCAACATAGTAGATGTTTTCATCCTTGAAAATCATGACCCCATCTTCTATCCAGTCGCCTTTGCTGTCAAAAATGGCAGCCCCATTTAAAACGGTGTACATTGGCAGCATCCTTTTTTCTGGTAAAGGGTGTTTTGTAATTGCACATTAGATTCACAACAGTGCAATGTTCCGGTTTTAAAAATTTTCCTGACCACTTGATTATCAAAACCCTTGACCATCGCGTAAACAGGAAAAATCAGCTTATATTCTGCATAAAAATCAGCTTATATTCTGCATAAAAATCAGCTTATATTCTGCATATTGATACGAATCAATGTCTTCAGTCAAGGGTTTTTCCTGGAAGCACGCACTTTTTGCAGAACCCATGTAACACTCGATCATCAAGTTTTTTGAATACCACTGCCCCCAGCGGCTGCCTGTCAGGAACGAAAAAGTCTGATCTCCTCTGGTTCTCAATGTTCCTGACAGGCAACCGCTGGGGGCGGCGCTCGGCCTTTCCATAAAAACGTGATAATCGAGTAAAAAGATTGCACAGATACTTTTTTTGTGGTAAATACATACAATCATGTATGTATAATTAGCTTTTTAGGGATCTGGAAGAAAATAATATACGTATATTATTTTTTGAAGCTCCCTTAGTGAAAAACGTTCCAAGGAGGTGGTATGGTCCACTATTTTTATCTGTTTATTTCAATTTTGTTTGAGGTGATTGCCACCACAGCGCTCACATCAGCCGCAGCAAGGGTTTCTGTCATAAATTTCAGCATTACCATTACAAGCTATGGGGTTTCATTTTATTTTATGTTTCTCTGTCTTAAGGTGATTCCCCTGGGGGTTCTCTATGCGGTGTGGTCAGGGGTAGGTGTTGTTCTTGTGGTTCTGGCCGGTTTTATCGTGTTTCGGCAGACCATTGATTTTGCAGCAATGGCAGGTATTTTCCTGATCATATCCGGTGTGGTTGTAATTAATCTGTTTTCTAATACAGGAATTCATTAAAATGGCCAGAAAAAGCAGGGAAGATGCAGAGAAAACCCGTTTGTCACTCATAGATGCCGCCCTGGTTCTCTTTTATGAAAAAGGATTTGCACGGACCAGTTTAAAGGAGATCGCTGACCAGGCCGGTGTTACAAGGGGCGCGGTTTACTGGCATTTTAAAAACAAAAATGACCTTTTTATCAAGCTGGCCGATGAAATAGAATTTTCAACAGGCATTGATCCAGAACAATGGCTGGATCATAAAACCATAACCACGCTTGAAGATTTGAAAAACAGCCTGGTGGGATATCTGGATCATCTGGAAAACAATGACAGGCTTAAAAAATACTATGAAATACTGATTTATAAAACTGAGTTTACCCGGGATCTGGAACCGGTTATTTCCCATGAACGGGGTAAGTTGCGCCGTATTTTAAAGCTTTTAAAAGCCACGTTTAAAAAAATGAAATCCACCAGTGCAGTAAAAGAAGATCTTGATCCTGAAGATGCTGCTTTTCTGGTTTATTCATCAGTGTGGGGGATTATTGAAACCTGGCTGTTTGACCAGAAGCGTTTGTTTATCTCAAAAAAAGCATATAATCTCATGTCTATGCTCCTTAAAGGGATGGAGCCGGATTAAAGTAAAACCACGAAAACTTACCCTGGATCCGGAATTGGGGAGGGTGAAGCCGGAATAAAGTCAAAACTATGCTGGATTAAATATTGATTTTTTGTTATTTTTGCCAGATGATCACTTGGTTGTGTTACTCCATGGTCAAGTTTAAAGGTTATACTCGATCATCAAGTTTTTTGAATACCGCTGGGGGCGGCGCTCGGCCCTTCCATAAAACTTGATAACCGAGTTATAGGTTTGGTTGAGAAACGCGTTTCAGAGCATTGCTGCTAACGGCGTTTTATTCCTGATTGGGGCCGGTTCGATGATCATGGGCCGGTCATGCCTCTTATTTAAAAGAAGCAGGTATTTAAAATATGAATATATACAATTTCCCTTCAAAGGAAGGAGAAGATCGGGTAAAGGCGATAATTGAAAGGGGCCTTGGGTTTTCCCAAAAGGATTATGACAGTGTTTATGCCTTTATTGAGGATGTAAAAACACGTGGTGACAAAGCCCTTGTGGAATATACCCACCGTTTTGATTCAAAGGAAGTCACCGAATCCACCCTGAGGGTAACCAGGGAAGAGTTTGATCAGGCATTGAAACAGGTTGATCAGAAGTTTCTTTATGCTCTGGACCGTGCTGTGGACCAGGTGGAAGCCTTTCATTCAAGACAGCGGACAAATTCCTGGATTGATACGCCCAGGGACGGTGTTATTGTGGGACAGATGGTAAGACCGGTGGATGCTGCCGGCATTTATGCGCCGGGAGCAGCCGGCGGCAGAACCCCCCTGGTGTCTTCCATTTTCATGGGCGGCATCCCGGCCCGGGTGGCCGGCGTGGCATCGGTTTCTCTGATGACTCCGCCAATGGCAGACGGCAGGATCAATCCCTTTATGCTGGCAGCAGCACAAAAAGTCGGCATTGATGCTGTGTTCAAGGCGGGAAGCGCATGGGCCATTGCAGCACTGGCCTATGGGACAGAATCTGTGCCAAAGGTGGATGTGATTGCAGGTCCGGGCAATGTTTATGTGACCCTGGCCAAAAAAATTGTTTCCGGCAGTGTGGGGATAGATATGATTGCAGGGCCCAGTGAGATTCTGGTTGTTGCGGATTCCAGCGCTGATCCGGATTTTATAGCAGCAGACCTTCTCTCCCAGGCCGAGCACGATCCCATGGCTTCGGCAATTCTTGTCACCGATTCCCAGGAGATTGCCCGTAAAACAGACGCGGCCCTGGCCGCGCAGCTGGCAGATCTGTCAAGAAAGGAAACTGCCAAAAAATCCATTGCAGATTTCGGGGCCGTAATGGTGGTCCCTGATATGGAAACAGGCCTGGACCTTGCCAACCGGATTGCTCCGGAGCACCTTGAGCTTCTGGTGGAGCATCCGTTCAACTACCTGGGTAAAATAAGGAATGCAGGCGCTGTTTTCCTGGGTCCCCATACGCCGGAACCGGTGGGCGACTATGTTGCCGGTCCCAATCATGTCCTGCCTACCGCTGGAACAGCTCGGTTTTCATCTGCCCTTTCTGTGGATGTGTTTACCAAAAAAACAAGCCTGATCAATTATTCCGGCAGTGCCTTTGAGCGGGAGGCCGAGGATATCATTACCCTTGCTGAGATTGAAGGCCTGGGTGCCCATGCACAATCCATAAAGATAAGGCGCAGGTAAAAAGCCTGTCTTTGGATTTTTTTGACCGGGTTCACGTTATCTGGATTATTGGTTGCCGAATCCGTTCTGTTCACCGCAGTCCGGACACTGCCATGTTATGCCGTTGCATGTCAGTCCCCATTCATTTTCATACATACAGTCCTGGCATATTGAAAAACCGCAGTGCCTGCAGGTCCAGCAGAACATTGCGGTTTTCCCGCAGCAATGGCAGGTTTTACCTCTTTTCCTCCGTCTTTTTTCTTTTTTTTCCTGTGATGTCAGTGTCATAATATTCTAATATGCTTTCTGTGTTTTTTTTATATGAAAGCCATCAGCCTTCAGCCTTCAGCCTTCAGCCATCAGTACTCAGCTAAAAGCTAACAGCTTTCATGCTTTGTTGTGTCCGCCAGGACATGTGGGTTATAAGAAACAAGAAACAAGTAACGTCTCTTTCAGGTTTCATCCTTCGTTGTGATGCTGCGAATCATGATGGTTATAAAAAAACCTTAACCTCGAGTTTATGTTTAATGTAAACATCTGATACTAGATGATCAAGGTTTTTTTTTACTATAGCCAGCCATGCCGGTTTTAAAGCGCTTGTTTTATTTTTAAAGCCATTGACTGGAGATTTGAGATATATTCCCTTGCAAGGGGGTTCATGGATACCACAACCCCGTTAATGGCAGAAGCTATTTTATCTGCCGTTCTGGTATTAAACTGGGGCTGGACAAAAACAACCCGGGTTTTATTTTCCCGGGCCTGCCGGATAAGCGAGACCAGGTCTTTTCCCCTGGGCACTTTCCCGCCCTTTTCCACAGCCACCTGCCTTAATCCGTATAAATCGCAGAAATATCCGAGAACAGGATGAAACACCAGTATGGTGTCTCCTTTTAAAGGATCCAGTATGTGTTTTATTTCCCGGTGCACCTGTTCGATATCCTTTAAAAAAGAGGACAGGTTTTTTTTGAAAAAGGGTGTCAGTTCCGGCTGGGCGGTGCAGATCGCTCTGCACATGGTTCTGGCCTGTTCTGCCGCCAGCAGAGGACTCATCCAGATATGGGGGTCTTTTGTGCCGTTGGCAAAGGTTCTCATCTTAATGCCCTGTCTGGTATCAACGATTTTAAGGTGTTTTGAAAATTTTTCAAGCTTGGGAACCAGTTCCTGCTCAAAGGGAACCCCTATGCTGAAATAAAGGGCAGCCCTGGAAAATTTAATCATCTGTCCGGGTGTGGGCGCATAGGTTGCCGGGCTTTTGCCCGGGGGAAGAAGCACGTCTACGTTGAGTTTATCCCTGCCGATCCGCTGGGCAAAACAGGCCTGGGGGGGGATGCTGACAAAAACTGTGAGTTTCTTTTGGGGTGAGGCCTCAGGTGTTTGTGAAAAAATAATCAACAGAGCAGTCACCAATAAAACAGGTTTGAATAAACGATTTAAAATCAATGTGAGTCCTCCCTGGATTTTTTCATGTTTTGTTGCGCCTGAAAAGACAGGGCTGTTATTGACAGTCTGGGTCACCGGGGTTCCATTGAATGGATTCCATAAATGCCAGAGATGCGGCCAGGTGGTTGTATAGCTCGTTTCAATTTAGTTGATACAAATAAATGTTGACATTTTAATCGAAATACACTATAAATAATCTCGTGTTATCATCTAAGTATTGCTTATTATATTTGGGGGAAAAGATGCCACGAG
>JAYEJJ010000021.1:0-6679 GCA_034660495.1 Thermodesulfobacteriota bacterium
GTTGCTCAATCGGAAATGCTTCCATTGATGCCGTAAGGAAATATATTGAATCTCAGGGTTAGCGAGTCCGGCAATTCATCCCCTGAGCTAAAGACTCAGGGGTTTTCTTGCCGGTTTTCTATAAAGACACCTAATGGATGACCACATTGTCTATCAGCCTGGTTTCCCCGACTTTAACCGCCAGGGCCACAAGCAGGGGAGGGACTGGGGAAACAGCATCCTCCAGTGTTTCTGGATGACAAAGGGAAATATAGTCAATGGCGGTACCGGGAAAACCGGTAATATAAGCTGTAATGGCTTCCCTGATTTCCCGGCAGCTCTTCTTTTTTTCTCTTATCATGGTTTCTGCCATGACAAGGGATTTTGACAGGCTCAATGCTGCCTGTCTCTGGCCGGGCGTCAAACAGGCATTCCGCGAACTCATGGCGAGTCCGTCTTCCTCCCTGACAATGGGGGCGGCAATGATATCTATGTCAAAATTCAGATCAGTGCACATCTGTTTTATAATGCGCAACTGCTGAAAATCCTTTAACCCGAAAACCGCTGAGTGGGGGTTTACAATATTGAACAGCTTGGTCACCACTGTGGCAACCCCTCTGAAGTGAACAGGTCTTGACAGTCCGCATAAATGGTGGGGAAGCTGGTTCAGCTCTACCCAGGTCTGAAAGCCTGGGGGATAGATGTCTGCGGTATCTGGAAGAAAAACAACAGAGACCTTTTCTTTTTCAGCCAGGGAAAGATCTTTTTCGATATTTGAGGGATATGTGTCCAGATCTTCATTTTCTCCAAACTGGGCAGGATTGACAAAGATACTGACCAGGGTGTGATCGTTTATTTCCCGGCCCTTTTTTATAAGGGAAAGGTGCCCCTGGTGCAGATATCCCATGGTGGGCACCAGACAGAGGGTCTCCCCGGCAAGTCTTGTGGTTTCAGACCATTTTTGCATATCCTTTATTTTTCTGATGATTTTCATTACAGATTTCCTTTTTACTCGATAATTTTTATATGAAAGCCATCAGCCGTCAGCCATCAGTACTCAGCTAAAAGCTAACAGCTGTCATTTTTCGTTGTAGCCGGGTTGGTAACCATGGTCCGGCTATGCCGGTTTTATAAGAAACTTGAAACAAGATACAAGAAACAAGACGCGGTACAATTCAAGTCTCATGGTTTGTTGTGATGCTGCGCATCATATGGGTTATATGAAAGTCCATGTTACCGACGTGGTCTTTCATGCTTTGTTGTGGGCAGAACGAGAAGTAAAGAGGTCTGCCCGTGGCAGTTAGTAAACAGGGGCAGGCTTATGAGTATTGCCTTTTGATGTATTGTCTTTTTCCCGGCTGTCAAAATCATAACGCTTTACCCGGCAGAATTTTCACTAAATTTTGTCAGCGTTTTCTCCCTTTAAGCGTAATATGCTGTATTTGCACATATTTTTTTTTATTTTAGCTATGGCACTTCTTTTGCAGCTGTATCATATTGTATCATATTGTATCATGCTGACCATGATTAAAACAAAGATGTTCTGTATAACCCACATGATGCGCAGCATCATAACGAAAAATGAAAGCTGTTGGCTGAGTACTGACGGCTGATGGCTTTCATATAAAACCGGCATGGCCGGCCCATTTTTGGTATTTCTGTTAAATTATAGCGTAAAAGAGGTTAAAATGAAACGGCAATTCGCTTTGATTTCAAAAAGAGTTTCAGATGTTCTGTCTGTTTTTTTGAATGTTTCAGTAAGGCAGTCAGATCACAGGCGCCTGTCCCGTTATATTATCGAGCTGAATCAGAAAAAATCTTCAGAAGATATTATTGCCGAGGCAGCCGACTGTCTCAAGCATATTCTGGGCTACCGGGTGTTTGCCTTTGTCATTAAAACGGAAAAGGGACTTGAGGTATGGCTTGACCCGAAAGCTTACAAGGGTAATCTTGAGCCCCTGTTCATGGAAGATTTTGAAATCAGCCGCATAGAAGAGATTTCCTATACAAATCAAGGATTTCAAGGTGACATGCCAGGGGAAAATGTCAGTATGAAAAGCCTTGTTTCCTATGATCTTTTTGAAGAGCACTGCAGGGCAAAAATTTATATGCTTCCCAAAACCATAATAACAGACTATCATGAGGAACTGGTAAATATTATTCTTAAAAGTACAGGGGTTGCCATTTCCCGGCAGCGCAAAATTGAGCAGCTCACCAATGCAGCTGCCGTTGATCCCCTCACGGGTTGCTACAACCGAAGGGAGCTGGAAAAACATTTGCAGCGGTGCATCTCCAGTGTTGAAAGAAACCGCAGAAACCTGTCCATTTTCATGTTTGACATTGACCATTTTAAACAGGTCAATGATACATACGGACACCAGGCCGGTGATACTGTTCTTAAGGAAATAACCCGTCTGGTTCAGCAGAATATCCGGACTGAAGACATACTGGCAAGATTCGGCGGTGAAGAATTTCTTGTTGTGCTTCCGGGAACCGGCCGCCAAGAGGCCATGGAAATGGCAGACCGGCTGAGGCATAAAATTTCCACAAAATGGATCAAAACACAGGAAGGACACATAAGGATAACAGCCAGTTTCGGGGTTGCCGCCTATAAACCCCGTACAGATATGACCCAGCTGGTGAAGTCTGCTGATACCATGCTGTACAAAGCCAAGCTGGCCGGCAGAAATCTGGTGATGCCCGGGCTTATCAAAATATGCTCCAAAGCGACGTCAGGCACCTGAGGGATCTTCCAAAAAACATCCCGGGCAATAAACGTATAACTCGGTTATCAAGTTTTTATGGAAGGGCCGATCGCCGCCCCCAACGGTTGCCTGTCAGGAACATTGAGCGCCAAAGGAGATCAGACGTTTTCCCTGCCAGGCAACCGTTGGGGGCGGTGCTACTCAAAGAACTTGATGATCGAGTACAGTGTTTTCTTTCAGATCCCTGATTAAAAATATCTCCAGGCTTGACATCTATATCTTTTATGGTTTAAATATTAAGTTTCGATGCTCAAGTAAATGTGTCTGATGCCTTGATTGTCGAGCAGTATTATTTGTGTCAGTCTGCCCAGCCTTCTGTTTCACTCATTAATCCGGTTTAAATCCGCAGGTAGAATCAAATGAGAATAATTGTCGGTGTTTCTGATATGAAGGTGAGCAACAACCCGGGTGATACCATTTCCACATATTCCCTTGGATCCTGCATCGGCCTTGTTGTTTTTGATCCCGTCGTAAGGGCCGGCGGTATTCTTCATTATATGCTTCCAGAATCAAAACTTGACCGAGAAAAGGCGGCAAGCCGTCCTTTTCTGTTTGCCGACACAGGCATTCCAAGACTGTTCAAAGGGGTTTACAAACTGGACGGTCTGAAAAACAGGATGCAGGTATCTGTGTTTGGGGGATCCCAGATCCTTGACCAGAAGGGGTTTTTTAATATCGGCAAGCGTAATTTTATGGCGCTTAAAAAGATTCTTTTTAAGAACAATGTGATGGTGAGCTATGAAGATGTGGGCGGCAATGTTAACAGAACCATAAGACTTGAGATTGCAACGGGCAGTATCTATGTTAAGACGTCAGGGTCAAAGGAGGTGAAGATTTGACCAGATTACAGGATATGATAAAAGAGATCAGAAATCTGGTGCCTGTACCTGCGGTTGTGAATCAATTGATGGCTGCTGTTGATGATCCGGACTGCTCCATGGCCCATATTTCTGAAATTATTCAGTATGATCCCGCTGTAACTGCAAATATTATTAAAACCTGTAATTCTGCTTATTTCGGTCTTGCAAATCCAGTGGAATCCATAAAGGATGCCGTTGCCCTGCTTGGCACGGATCAGATTGTTGAACTGGTTTTCCTCAAGGGGACCCGTCAGGCTTTTTCATCTTGAAACTGGATCATAAAAACACAATATTTGGCTACCCACTTAAGGCGGGACAAGCCTTTAAAATCAAATGTCTTGGCAGCCTGAGATTTAGGGGATCTAAAGCTAATTATCCACATAAAAATCTTTGAAAATATCCCGCCTTAAGTGGGTAGCCAATATTTACAGCTGCCCTGCTCAAGGATATCGGGAAAACCGTGCTTGACAGATATGTTACCCATTCTTTGGAAAAAATCACATTCCTGGTCCATGAAAAAGGATACAGCTTCAGGGAGGCGGAAAAGGAAGTGATCGGAATCGATCACGCTGAACTGGGTGCGATGATTGCTAAAATATGGAAATTCAGCCCCACTCTGGTTAAAATTATCCGCCATCACCATCTGTCTGATGAAAATATGCGAAAGGACAAGGATGTTGCCATTGTATACCTGGCAGACTGTATATGCGTGATGATGGGTATTGGGGTGGGTTCAGACGGCCTTGCCTGCCGATTCCATGATGATGTGATTCGAAATCTCAATATCAGCGCGGAGGATTTTTCCCGGATTATTGCAGATTTTTCATTTAATATGCAAAAGGTTGAAGAACTTCTGCAGATGGTATAACCGGCATGGCCGGACCATGATCACCGACCCGGCCACAACGAAGCATGAAAGCTGTTAGCTTTTAGCTGAGTACTGATGGCTGAGGGCTTTCATATAACGTCCATGCCTTGACAGGCACAACAAAGAATGAAAGCTGTTAGCTGAGTACTGATGGCTTTCATATAAATAGTGTCTGAACGAAAACCCCGTGTTTGGACGAAAACGTGCCCAGCTGCAAGGCGCAAAAAAGTTTGAAACCGGAGTGTACTCAGGTACATGAGGCCCGATTATATAATTTGGCAAACTTTTGCAGCAACGCGGCAGATGGGTGCGTTTTCGTTCAAACACTAAATAAATGGATTATAGCGGAAGGCGTGTATGTCATTTTCAATTTTACTGGTAGATGATTCTCTGCCCATGAGGTCTGTTCTGAAAAAAACCTTTAAGGCTGCCGGATACAGCACCTCTGATTTTTTTGAGGCAGCCAACGGCCAGGAAGCCCTTGAGGTGTTGAAAAACAATTGGATCGATATTGTGTTAACTGATTTTACAATGCCGGTTATGGATGGTCTGAAGCTGCTCCAGGAAATGAAAAAAGACGATTTGTTCCGGGAAATTCCAGTTGTTGTGATTACCACCGAGGGCAATCAGAAAAGGGTGGACTCCTTTTTTGAAAACGGTGCAGCAGGGTACATAAAAAAACCCTTTACCCCTGAACAGGTCAGGGATATTATCATATCTATAATGGGAGAGAGTGATGAGGGCGAAGACTTTGATGACTCAGATGAAGGCCTCGATTTCTGAAGTGATGGAAACCATGTTCTTTTATCCAGTAGAATTGAAGGAAGAACTGGGTTTAGAAGAGAGCGGCCTTTTTCAGGCAGAAAATAAGGTAATAATCGCAGCCATTGATTTTTCAGGACCACTTAACGGCAGGATTTTTCTGATGATACCGGAAGACGTCCTTGGGTTAATGGCCGAGAACCTCATGGGCCTTGAAACGGAAAAGATCAGTACGGCCCTTGTGACAGGGACAGCTCAGGAAGCCCTGAATATGATAGCGGGCAATGCCTTCAGTAAAACTCCCTTTGATGTGCCCGTTGATCTTGGTGTGCCTGAAATTATCACGGCCCTGCCGGATAAGGGACTGGATCAAATTTTAATGGTTGAAACCATGGACGGTATGATGGCCCTTGGCTGTGACATTTAAAATTTTATTTATTTCAGATAGAAAGGGAGCCAGCTCTTGTTTATGTTCTTGCGGCACCATCAAAACAGGGGCCGGTTGATTCTGAACCAACAGGCCATTATGGGGTTTTGGCTGTGTATCAGACATATCAGAGTTTGCCTGCGCCAGCTGGGTGTTTTCCTCAAATTCAAGAATCATATCTACGAGGTTTCCAAAAACCCCTTGTGCATCCACATGTTCAATATACTGCATTAAAACCTGATTAAAGGTAAGCACCAGGGAAGGCATTGTGGCAAAGCCTTCTTTGCTGCAGGGCGTTTCAGAGATCAGGCTGCGGCAACCAAAAGGTCTTGCCCTGTAAATTGTGCATTCCCTGTTTTTCAGCAGCGGGCAGGGTCCCCACAACGGGTTGTTTTCTTCTTCGGGCAGTTCAGCCCTGTCCAGGCATAGTCTGGCAAATCCATTAAAGGTCAGTTTGGGATGAAATCTTTGTTCAGGTGAGTTTGATCGGACTTGAGAGACAAGCTTATCTTTTTCTGCTGAATCAAGGGAGGAAAAGAGAAATGCGGTTTCAAGGGATGTCATGGTGACGTTGCAGGTGCAGCAGGTATCACATCCCCTGGCACAGGCTGTTTTTTTTATTGTTTTATTTAAAAAGCGGTCGTGGAGATCGTAAAATTGTTCCAGAATACTGAATTTTAAATGCTGATCCGGCATGTAATCCACCTGTGCAGGTTTTGTTCTGAGCTTTATACTATAAAGCCATCAGCCGTCAGTACTCAGCTAACAGCTTTCATTGTTTGTTGTGATGCTGTGTGCATCATAATGGTTATACTCGGTTCTCAATGTTCCTGACAGACAACCGCTGGGGGCGGCGGTATTCAAAAAACTTGATGATCGAGTTATACCAATTTTGTTTATAGAAAACCGGCAAGAAAACCCCTGAGTCTTTAGCTCAGGGGATGAATTGCCGGACTCGCTAACCCTGAGATTCAATATATTTCCTTACGGCATCAATGGAAGCATTTCCGATTGAGCA
>JAYEJJ010000022.1:0-6668 GCA_034660495.1 Thermodesulfobacteriota bacterium
AAGACATCATGGTCGCCACAGATTAAGTCAAATTTATTTGAAAGCTCAAACAGTACTTCACAATTTCACTATTAGAGACCATGATGGAACTACTCCTGCTGAACATTTTTTTGAAACAAAACATAAAAATTTATTTGAGTGGTTATTGGACAATATGGAGTTTCCGGTAAGGCCGAGAAAACGCTTGGCCCGTGCGGCTTAACCCATGGTGGCCGAAGTTAGAACCAACCCCTAATTTTTGAAGAAAAAAGGGACAGGACAATGCTTGAAAGAAAAGGAGATAGTGAGTAATGGGAGCAAATCCGATAGTTATACTTGGAGCGGTTATTTATTTTGCTATAATCTTCTATATTGGATGGTATTCCAGAAAAGCATCCCTTGATGCGTCTGACTTTTACGTAGCCGGCAGAAAGGTCGGCCCCTTTGTTAACGGATCTGCCCTGGCGGCTACCTTTCTAAGCCCGGCAAGCTTTCTTGGACTGCCTGCCTTTATCTTCATCCTGGGCTATCCCTTCTGGTGGGCCCTTGCCGGAATCATTGCAGGAATGCCCTTAACCACCCTTCTTACCGCAACCCACTTAGAAAATACGGCCCCACCTCGTTTACAGATTATTATGCTGACAGATACGGAACAAAATGGATGAGACTCATTGCTGCCTTTCCTACAGTCATCGGCGGTTTTGCCTATGTCATCCTCTCCATTGTAGGCACAGCGCTCTTCCTGCTCTGTATTCTTAAAATCAACTTTACTCTGTCTGTTATACTGGCAACAGTGGTGGTTTTCGGTTATGTCTATTACGGCGGAATGGTTGCCACAACCATATCCACGGCATTTCAGGGAATTGCCATGACTGTTGCCGCCCTGCTGGCAGCCATTTTTATTTTATCCCATTACGGCGGGGGCAACGGACTTACCGATGCAGTGCCGGCCAACAGTGCTAACTTCTTTAACACCCCCTACGCTTCAGAGGTGCCGTCCCATCCCCTGGTGGGAACCGCCCTGGGTATGATCGGTTTCTTCTTTGTATGGCATTTTGGATTTTCCACCATGCCCTACACGGTTGTCCATTTTTTCACCTCCCAGGACATCAAATCCGCCAGAAGAAGTGTATTCTGAGCAGTTGTTATCGGCGGGTGTATGTACATCGGCCTGATCATCATAGGAACAGGCGCACGGGTTCTCATCGAACAGCTCCATCCCCTGATGCAGACAGAAGGCATCAGCAGCGCCGTGGGACTGCTGAAACACATGAAGGGCGCTTATGGGGTTGCCGCATCAACCGTAACGGACAACTCCATGATTGCCGCTGTTGAAGCCCTGAAAAGCCAGTTTCTCCTGGCTGTTGTAGCTGCCGGCGGACTGGCCATTGCCATGACCATTGCATCCACATCATCATGGATATATGCGAAAAATGCCCTTGGAAGCAATCACTGGTTCTTCCTCAGTGATCCTGCCAATAAGATTTCAACGCCCCATCAGTTCTACTGGATCTTTATCGGTTATTTCTTCTTTATCATTGTCAGCCTTCTGACACCTAAAAACGATGAAGAAATTATACAAAAATACTGCAGGGATTTAAGACCTGAAGTGTATTAAACCCATCATAAAAAATCAGAACAGTCAGGACAGAGGAAAAAACCCCTCTGTCCTGATTCTTTTTTACACACCCTGGTTTGAAAAAGTCAGCAGTGGCAATCTCGACCCTGCAGGGTAAACCGCCTAATGCTTGCGTACAAGTCTGAGGTAATGGTTGAACAGATCCGGATGAACCCTTGAAAACTCATCAAAATCCCCCAGCATTTCCATTCCGGGAATCAACGCTCTGACCACTGGAATATCGAGATCCCCCCGTGTCAAATCCACATAACAGGGACAAAACCCATTTTCAAGGAGCAGCTGCTCCACCAGATCCAGATCAGATGCAAATGACCCTGTTGAAAAATCCGGAAGATTCTCATATTCCACAACCATGGGATTTACCACCTCCGGAGAAGAAGGCGGCCCGCCGGGAAACGGATAATTGGTTTCCGTCATTGCTGAAACAATTGTCTGTCTAGCATCAAGTCCGGATGCTGTCCCCCTGCACACCCGCCCGTCCTGTGCCCTTACAAAACAGCTGCAGCAGGGAAGTCCCCACTCCGGCGTAATATCCTGAAACTGAACCTCAATCCCCATTGACCGGCAGGCATTCAAAAACCAGCCTGGATTTTCCTCCCCTGTGACAAGACTGAAGCATTGAGACGGATCAAAGAGAGTCGTACATGCCTGGTGTCGTTCAATCACCTCCATAAGGGCGGACAGCTTTGCCTGTGCCAGGGTATTTCCCGATGCAAGCCCTGTTGACCCGGGTCCTGAAAACAGGGAAATTTCATCTAGATTGGAAAAAAGAAAAACCGCCTGCAGGGGAATCAGAATTTCCAAATCTTCCCGGCCGGGGCTGTCAGGGCTTCCCTTTCTTTTCCTGCTGCCAGGGGGGGCTGTCCCCTGTATCCAGTACAGGGGGTCGTCCTGGTATCTTACTTCCAGAGCCAGATCATTGGGGTTTATTGCGTTGATCCCCTCAAGGGCCAGCTCACTGTATCTATCAAATATCAGGGGCTGTTCATCTCTGTGTCCGGAAACGCAATGGTTGTCAACCGAAGCAAAAGAAGAATACCTTTCCACAATTTCCATCAACAGAGACGCCCGGGCCGTTTCAAGGGTTAATCCCCGGCCGTAGCTGATCTGCTCCCCTGAAAGGGAAAATACATGTCTTTTATTTTTGACCTGCCTTTTAAAACGCCATTTTCTTAAAAGGCCAAAGGGAGTAAGGCTTGCTTCATGGCGCATTTCCTTTTCAAGGCTTACCTTTGCGGTTTTAAGGGCGGTCAACGCGTTTTCTGCTGTTTTTTCAGGAGAAACCACCAGGGCTTCAGACGGTGAACCTGAAAAAGAGGGAAACAGCTCAGCAATGGTCATTGTTTTTTTTTCTCTGACAGGACACTCCCCTGAACAGACAGGGGGGAAGCCTGTATGGTCAAGGGAAGGAAGGGGCTCATGGTTGAAAATATTTTTTTTAAACATCTTTATCCATTTTAAATGAAGCCGTTGATTGGCTTGCCTGGCAGACCTGATATGTATCAGAGGGGAATAATGAACCAGTTTTTCAATAATATCCTCAGAAAAAAACGCCTTTGCCCTTGAAAGAGAATCCCATGATAAAAGAATCTGCTCGCAAGCCAGGGCCAGCAGAATAAAATCCCCTTTTTTTTCACCCCTTTTGATCAAACTGGACAGCTCTTCCCTGCTTACACCGGATAAAAAAGTTAATGCGTACTTGTGAAGAAAATCATCCATGGGGCGATGGTAAAGCAGGGAAACGGCCTCCTTAAAATTCAGTTTTTTATCAGGCACCACATCAAAGTAACCCGTTCCCGAAAGGGTTTCAGTTTTTACCAGTCTGTATGCGAGACATTCATTGTCCATTATTCTTCCTTTGCATCCTTTTTCCCCCTGCTGTATGAAAAAAATATCCCAATAAACGCAATAAGTGCGCCTGTTCCCATGGCATGGTGAAACCCTGCCATAAAAGCCCCCTCCATATCAGGGGTATAGTCCTTTAAATTTGCCCCGTGGGTAAGCCTGGAAAAAACAATACTGAAAATCAGACCGGCCACGGCCACCCCTACCACCATGCCGAGGTTTCTGGCCGTTGCTACTGCTGCCGATGCAATACCCCTTCTTCCTGCTGATACCGACCCCATGGCAGCGGAGCTGTTGGGAGAAATAAAAAAGGCAGTCCCGGTTCCGGCAAGGGCTAGCTGGAAAAGTACAATGTACACCGGTGTCATGGCATCTATCCGGGTAAAAGAAAAAAGAGATCCGGCAAGCAGGGCCATGCCAAAGGTGCACAATCCCCTGCTTGCCCCGAATCTGTCGTACAATATGCCGGAAACCGGGCTTACAAAAAATAGAACCACAAAGGGAACCACCATGATCCCCCCGGTGGCAGAGGCGGAAAAACCGCGGGGAGAGGTCAGATAAAACGGCATGAGAAACACAATAAAAAACAACGCGGCAAAGAGAATACCGGCAGATATAAGGGAAACAGAAAAAAGCCTTATCCGTAAAAGCATGGCATCAAACAAGGGGTATGGTGTTTTTAATTCAGCCAGAACAAATCCTGTCCCTGCCATTAAAAAAAAACAGAAAGCCCCCATTGTCTTCATGGACACCACACCCCAGGTATCCAGCTGTGTAACGGCAAGTATCAGACAAAAAAGCGCTGCTGCAAGAAAAATCCCGCCTCGTATATCAAGGGGCTCGTTATTGCCTTTGTCGGCATGGGTGCCTTTTAACATGGACATCCCCAGAAAAGCGGATATAAGACCAATGGGGATATTGATAATAAAAATAAACCGCCATGATAAAAAATCCAGGAGCACGCCGCCGGCCATGGGCCCTGCACTAAGCCCTGCGGCAACAATAGTGCCCACCATGCCAAGGGCTTTTCCCCGCTCATCCCGGGGAAATATGTCCACAACAAGGGCCGGTGAACAGGCCATAAGCATGGCAGCGCCGCATCCCTGAACGGCCCGGGAAAAAATCAGAAACCAGGGCTGGAAAGCCAGGGAACACAGCAGAGACCCAATAGAAAAAGTCAAAAAGCCCAGGCAGTAGATTACCCGCCGACCCATGATATCACTGAGTCTGCCAAAGGTCAGCAAAAGAGATGAGACCGTTAACAGATAAATAAGAACCACCCACTGAACTGTCTCAAAAGGGGCATTCAAATCTTCCATGATAAAGGGAAGAGCAATATTGACAATACTGCTGTCCAGGGTGGACATGAACACCCCTGAAGCCACCAGTAAAAACACCTTCCATTTCTTATTTTCAGATTCTGCCATAAAAATATGCACCATCTTTTTCCTTAATCTTACATCTGTCCCTAAGGTCCTGCCTGGGGAGCACACTGCAGTTTTTCCTGAGAGACTTACCTCCAGGAAGGCAGTGGTCTGTCCTAAACTTATTTCAAGTTTTCCATAAATATGATATACAATTATATTTGACAAGGATAAACATCAATACCCAATTATGACCCATACACGGCACCAGAAAAAACGAGGAAAATATGGCTGCAGAAAATGACATTGTTCTAATCTATATGGAAGATACGCCGGTCTCTTTTGCCAGAGTTGAAACCATCCGGGCAGACGTTAAAAAAAACTGGTTTCAGATCACCCTTCTTATGCTTCAAATCCCTTTGCAGGTGATCACATGGATACTTAAAGACGACTATATAAATGGAGAGATCTTTTACATGGACGGAAAAAAAATGAAGCTTGAAAAAGTTGTGTGTCCTGAACAGGATCAGATTCCTCCTGAAGTTCCGTTTTCCAACAGCAACAGTACAGAAAAAACCAAAAAGGAAAAATCAAAGGATCAGGATGCAGAAATCATCTCCTTTGCTGATGTGAAAAAAGCCAGACAGAAAAAACAAGAAACCTCATGAATTCAGGCTGAATTTTTGAAACCCGGACATACAAATAAAACGTTAAAAATTGGATCCCTGGTGATGAACGGGGTATCTGCGATGGCCCCCCTTGCCGGTATCACCAACCTGCCCTTCAGGCTGATTGTCAAACAGTGCGGCTGTCCCCTGGTGTACACGGAAATGGTCAGTGCAAAAGGGTTATTGTACAATTCAAAAAAAACCTTTGCTCTGCTGGATTCCAGAAAAAAGGACCGCCCCCTTAATGTTCAGATATTTGGATCAGATCCGGGTGACATGGCAGACGCAGCGGCCATTATCCAGGAAAAGGGCTGCGGAGATATCATTGATATCAATTTTGGATGCAGTGTTAAGAAAGTGTTAAAAACCGGTGCCGGCGCAGCTTTGATGCAGGCGCCGGATCGAGCAGCAGCCCTTTTAAAGGCAGTAAGGCAGAGAATTACCCTTCCCCTTACCATTAAAATCAGATCCGGATGGGATTGTTCTGGAAACCAGGCCGCTGTTATTGCTCAAATTGCTCAGGACTGCGGGGTTGATGCCGTTGCTGTCCACCCGAGAACCGCACAGCAGGGGTTCAGGGGAAAGGCTGACTGGACCATTATCAAACGGATAAAACAAAAACTTTCCATCCCTGTCCTGGGAAACGGAGATATTGTAACACCGGAACTCGGGGTTGACATGATGAAACAGACCGGGTGCGACGGGGTAATGATAGGCAGAGCGGCCATGGGAAACCCCTTTATCTTTTCAGCGCTTGAAAACCTGTTAAACCACAACACCTGGAGCAAACCGTCCCTGGAGGATATCGTTTCTGTGATGAAAACCCTGTTGTCTGCCCATGTCACCTATTTTGGTGAAAAAGCCGGGGTTAAAATGATGAGAAGCCGGCTGACATGGTTTGCAAAGGGATATCCCGGTGCAAAGGATTTCCGCAAAAATCTGACAGGTATTGAATCCTGTGCCCATGCCCTTGACATTATCAACGAATTCAAGGAAAACACACAGGCAGGCGCCCTGGTTTGTTCACCGCCAAAATAAACATTTAAACTGGTTATAACGGTTTTGGGGGAGGGTGTCTAAACCCTCTCATTGATGCCGAAGTCAAGAGGTTCTGCAACCAGTTTTCGTGATATCTCGACTTATTAATCCATTCGGCTGGGCACCTCCATCCTT
>JAYEJJ010000023.1:0-6661 GCA_034660495.1 Thermodesulfobacteriota bacterium
GCAATTCAAATTTATTTTGTTAAATTAACCTGTTAAGTTAATATTTCAATCCTGGCACACCCTTTGCTTTTTAATCTGCCAACAATAAAAACAAAAAAACAGGGGGAGAGTATGAATAGAAAAATTATGATTGTTGATGATGAAGAGCATATTTTAAAAATCCTTCAGAGACTTTTACTGCATGAGCCCTATGACTGCACTCTGTTTTCATCACCAGTTAAAGCTCTGGACAGTATGAAGCAGATTAATCCTGCTGTTGTTATTTCTGATCAGAGAATGCCGAAAATGGAAGGTACGCAACTGTTAAAAAAAACAAAAGAACTGCTTCCCTGGTCTGTAAGGGTAATCATGACAGGCTATGCTGATATCAATGTTGTTATCAGTGCCATCAACAAAGGCCATGTTTTCCGTTTTATTAAAAAACCATGGGATGATGATTTTTTTAAATCTGAACTTAAAACCGCTATTGAATATTTTGATATGACACAACGTCTGCGATGCCTTTCCGATGAAACTGCACTGGCAGATATTGTCATGCAGGAACGGTTACAGGGAATGCTTGAAATGGCAGGTGCAGTGTGCCATGAATTTGCCCAGCCCCTGCAGGTTATCACAGGATATTGTGATATGCTTGTCTCATCTCCAAAGAGCCGGATAGATATTGATACCGCCGCTAAATATATCTCCTCTATCTCCAGAGAGACGGGAAAACTGGGTGAACTTTTATCAAAAATCATGGCCGTTAAGGATTATAAGACCCGTCCATACGCGGGGAATACCAGAATTATCGATATACATAATTAAAGGGAGGTACCATGAAAATTTTTAAAAGCTTATTTACAATCATCACTCTGACTGTTTTTCTTTCAATCTTTTTTTCAGGAGCAGCAGCAGGGCAGAATAATATTATAATAGGTCTTGATGCAGATATGTCCTCAGGCTCTGCAAAATCCGGCAGGGCGATAATGAGAGGTGCACAAATTGCCATGGATGAAATTAATTCCAGCGGCGGAGTTCTCGGACAGCAGTTAGAGCTTGTCATCAAAGACCATCGTGGAAATCCTGCAAGGGGAATTGATAATATCAGTGATTTTTCACAAATGAAAAATATGGCGGCAGTCCTTGGTGGACTACATACACCGGTTGCCATGGCAGAACTTGAAATTCTGCATGAAAGAAAAATTATTTATCTTTGCCCCTGGGCCGCAGGAACTCCAGTGGTCAGGCACAAATATACCCCGAATTTTGTATTCCGTGTATCTGTCAGGGATGAATATGCAGGTGGTTTTTTAATCGGTAAAGCCCTTGATGCTGGCTTTAAACGTCCGGCTCTTTTGCTGGAGCAGACAGGATGGGGACGATCCAATAAAAGATCAATGACCCATGCCCTTGAAACAAAAGGGGTTGAATCTGCAGGTCTTTTCTGGTTTAACTGGGGCGTCAAAGACCTGACCCGTCAGATTCAGGCTGCTAAAAAAGCTGGAGCAGATGTTATAATGCTTGTTGCAAATTCGCCTGAAGGTGTTGTTGCAGTAAAATCCATGGCAGGTCTGCCCAAGGAAGAGAGACTGCCCATAAGGTCGCACTGGGGTATTACAGGTGGAGAATTTTTCAAGGCAGTAAAATCTTCACTTGAAAAGATTGATTTCAAGTTTCTCCAGACCTACTCTTTTATAAATCCTGTTTTCCAGGACCGAAATGAAAAAATTGTCCGGGCATATATGAAAAAGTATCCTGAAACAGCATCTGCCAGGGATATTTTTGCACCGGTGGGAACTGCCCATGCCTATGATCTTGTGCATCTTTTAAAACTTGCTGTTGAAAAGGCGGGTACAATTGAAAGCACTGCTGTCAGAGAAGCGCTTGAACAGATCAAATCCTATAAAGGTCTTGTGAAAAACTATCTGCCGCCTTTTACGCCTGAAAAACATGATGCCTTGAATGCGGGCGATTTTACCCTGGCCATATATGATGAAAATGGAGTTATTGTGCCGGTTGGAATTTGAGGTGTGGGGTTTGAGGTGTGAGATGTGAGGTGTGAGATGTGAGGTGGGGGGGGTTGAGGTGTGAGATGTGAGATGTGAGATGTGAGATGTGAGGTGTGAGATGTGAGATGTGAGGTGTGAGGTTTGGGGTTTGAGATTTGAAACAGCAGGAATTATGGGCGAGGAGGGGTTTCATGAAAAAATCAGAAAAAGGTAAACAGAGAACAATAATGTTCACTGTGCTTGTACATGTGATTCCGGCAGCAGCTCTGCTGTTGATTCTGATATGGCTTGGAACCCGTTTTCTTGCACTCCAGGCATTAGAAAAAGAGATTGCAAACAACCTTGATGCAAGAACATTCATGACTGCAAAATCAGTGGGAGAAAGACTTGACAGTTTAAAATCATATGCAGAAGTGCTCTCTTCAAACGATTTGATTATCAACTCCCTGATTGATTATACAGCACGGGAAAATTATCTGCCCACATTTTTTACTTCACTTCAGGTGCCCGGGGTAAAAAATGCATTAATTGTTTTACTGGACTATAAAGGACGGGTTATTGTTTCAAACCACTTGATACCGCCTGAATTAATGGCTGAATTAATGGCTGAATTTGCCTCCACTGGAATGCAGGAAGCTGTGATGGAAAAAGGGAGTTTAAGGTTTAACGTCACGGATCACTGCCTTGCTATTCTTTCACCTGTTTTTTACAATGGTCTGACCGAAGGCATGGTTTTCATACACCATGACATTAAGGATCTTGCCCCTGTTTTTAATCCAAATTCTCAGATCATGGATGTTGCTGTCCTGTTAAAACCTGATAAACTTATTTTTTCAACCAGTGCTGATTTTTCAAGAGAGATAATTTCAATCAATACTTTATCTGAAAATGGTAAAAACCACTATGATATTAATTTTCAATGGCTGATGAAAAGTGCTGCCATACCAGGATATGGCAGCCTTGAGGTAATATGCGGCATTAAACAGCAGGCAGCATTTAATCAGCATGCAAAAATGGAAACTTTTCTCATTGCTGCCATGATTCTTGATCTTGCAGCCCTTGTTTCTGGTATTTTCTTCAGTGCCAGGTTAACGGCTAATCCTTTAAAGAATTTTGTCGAGAGGATTGACAAGGCAAGAGCATCCGGGACATTTAATGCTGATCTGCCGGAAACAGGAACTGCTGAGATCGTCTCCCTTGCATCGGCATTTAATGCCCTTGTAAAAGAGAGTGAACAAGCAAAGGCGCAATTGCTGAACAAAGCCATGGAAGCCGGTCGCGCCCAGTTGTCGGCAATGGTGCTCCATAATATCGGCAATGCTGTAACACCACTTGGTATTCAAATTAAACAGATGGAGCCAAAAGAGGCATCCCAGCTCCAATCCCTGCTTGATAAATGTTATCAGGATTTAAAAAATAACAGGAAAAACCTTGCAGATTATGTAGGGAATGATAAAAGAGGCAGGCAGGTATTTGAATATATGGAAAGCCTTATTGAAGCACTTAAAAAATCCTGTGAAAGCCAGGAGAAGAGAGTTGAAAAAGCAGGGACAGATGTCTCATACATTGCTGAAATCCTGTCACTCCAGCAGAATTTTGCGCCGTCACTCAGGGAGAACAAAGAGACAATTAATTTAAATAAAATCATGGAAACATCAATACATATCAATCAGTCAGCACTGAAAAAACGCCATATAGTTTTAAATACAGATTTTGCAGCTCAAATGAAACCCCTTATCATCGATAAAAGCCGGCTTTTGCAGGTTGTGGTTAATCTGATTAAAAACAGCTATGAAGCCATTGATCAGTTGACGGAGAATGTCATTGACAAATCCGGGAATGGTGACCGGGATAAAATCGAAAAAGAAAAAAATGCTGTAAAAATGATAACCATCACTACTTTTTCAGCAGATTCCCAGACCGGATTTGAAATCAGGGATAGAGGAATCGGTATTGAACCTGCAAAAACAGCATCCCTGTTTGAATTTGGAAAATCTGAAAAAGGGTCATCAGGCATGGGGCTTTACTATTGCAAAATGTTTATTGAGGCAAATCATGGAACAATCACCATGACAAGCGAAGGAGCCGGAAAAGGTGCAGTTGTAAGGGTGGTATTTAACTGAAAATTATTTTTCCAACACTGGTTCGAAGAAGAGCTATGCTCGCAATTGCAAAAAACATATAAACTGACAACTTTTCACAGGAAAAAACATGGAAGAGAATAAAAAAATTCTGATTATTGATGATGACGAGGGAATTCGTGACACCTATCGTGAAATTTTCACGCCTGAACAACAATCAGATGTTCTGTCAGAGGGCAGAGCTCTTTTTGAATCAGTTGAAAAAGATGATGGAAAACCCCACGGGAAAGAACAACTCTATGAAACCATCCTTGTAGAAAATGGAAACCAGGGCATTGAAGAGGTTAAAACTGCCATGAAAAAAAACACTCCATTTGCCGTGGCATTTATTGACATGAAAATGCCTAGATTAAATGGAGCCCAGACTTCAAGGCAGATATGGGAAATTGATCCTGATATCAAGATTGTAATTGTTACAGCATACAGCGAGCACTCTCCTGACGATATCATAAAAGAGACAGGCAGGGATGATATATTTTATTTAAGAAAACCCTTTAATGAGGAGGAGATTTTTCAGCTTGCAAGGGCTTTGGCTGATGAGTGGAACCTTGAGCGAAAAAGAGACCGCCTTGAAACTGCCTTGACCAAAGCCAATGAAAAGCTTTGGGATATGAACCGGGATATTGAGGAGCGGACCGGAGAATTAGAAACTCAAAATGATAGATTTAACAATATCATAGAGGGCACAAATGTGGGAACCTGGGAATGGAATGTACAGACCGGTGAAGCCATCTTTAATGAAAGATGGGCAAATATTATCGGCTATACATTAAAAGAAATTTCACCTGTTTCTATCGATACTTGGATGAAATTTGCTCATCGAGATGATTTGAAAAAAAGTGATGAATTGCTGGAAAAACATTTTAATGGTGAACTCGATTATTATCATTTCGAAAGTCGTATGAAACATAAAGATGGTTCCTGGATATGGGTTCTTGACCGGGGCAAAGTTATTACCCAGGATGAGGATGGCAAACCGTTATGGGTTTTTGGTACGCAGCAAGACATCACCGTAAGCAAGCAGGCGGAGCAGGAGTTACTTCAAGCCAAGGACCAGGCCGAAGCAGCCAACCAGGCCAAATCCGAATTCCTCGCCAACATGAGCCACGAAATCCGCACCCCCATGAACGCTGTCCTGGGTTTTGCCCAGGTCCTGGAGCGCGACTCTTCCCTGACCCCCAAACAGTCAGAGCATATCAGTGCCATCAGCCGCAGCGGCAATCATCTACTGGGACTCATCAATGATATCCTGGATATTTCCAAGATCGAGGCCAAAAAGATCGAGCTCTCCCCGAGCGTGTTTTCCTTGCAGGACTTGCTGGACGACCTGGAGATGATGTTTCGAACCCGGGCCGAGGCTAAGCACCTGCAGTTGACTGTGGAGCGGGATGAAGGTCTGCCCTCCCATGTTCGTATAGATGAGGAGAAGGTGCGCAAGGTCCTGGTCAATCTGCTGGGCAATGCGGTCAAGTTCACCGAACAAGGCGCGGTAACCCTGCGGGTGCGAAGCGAGCCTGTCCGGGGACGGACCCAAGGGGAGGACAAGGTGCGCCTAATGTTTGAGGTGGAGGATAGCGGCCCGGGGATACCCCAATCGGACCTGGACCGGATCTTTGATACGTTCAGCCAGACGGAAGCCGGGGCCAGGGCAGGTGGTACCGGGCTGGGGCTTGCCATCTCCAAGCAGCTTGCGGAGATGATGGACGGCGGGATCACCTGTGAAACCGAGCCGGGCAAGGGCAGTTGCTTTTGTTTTGACCTGTTGTGTGAGCCGGCCAAAGCCGATCAGAAAAACCTCAGGGAATCCAGTCGCGTGGCAGGACTGGCCTCAGGGACAGACCCCGGGCGTATCCTCGTGGTAGAAGATAATGCCGTCAACCGCGACCTGCTGCACGCCCTACTGCTGCCCCTGGGGTTCGAGATCCGGGATGCGGAAAATGGCCGGGAGGCCGTGGATATCTTCGAGGAGTGGTCCCCCCATGCCGTGCTCATGGATATACGCATGCCGGTCATGGACGGGTACGAGGCCACCCGGCGCATCAAGGTCACCGAGGCGGGCCGGGCCACTCCCGTTATTGCGATGACGGCCAGTGCCTTCAAGGATCAAAAGGAAGAAATCCTGGCCACCGGGGCATCGGCCTACATCAGCAAGCCCTTCCGGGAAGAGGAGCTTTACGAGGTCCTGGGGAAATATCTTGGCCTGAGCTTCGTGTATGAGGAGGAATCCGCCGGGGCCCAAAAACATCCCAAGGCCAGGGAGCTTGCGCCGGAAGACCTAACCGCGCTTCCCCGGGACCTGGTTCAGGCCATGCTGGAGGCCCTGGCCGAGGGCGACATAACCCGGCTGTTGGAGCTGATCCGTCAGGTGGAGCCCCTGGACAGGGACACTGCCCGGGGGTTGAAGGCCCTGGCCGACCGTTACGACTACTCAACGCTGGAGAAATTACTTGGTGTTTGAACGAAAACTCACCCATCTGCAGCAAAGCTGCAAAATCTTGCCAAATTATAAATCGGGCCTCATGTACAGTAGTA
>JAYEJJ010000024.1:0-6631 GCA_034660495.1 Thermodesulfobacteriota bacterium
TACGAGCACGAGCACGTATAGGACGGGTCTTGGACCCGTATCCGGACTTTCAGTCCTTAATTTCAACCCACCGTCTTTAGACGGTGGTTGTTGAGTCTTTTCCTGTTTATGTGTGATGATCCAGGGTTAAGTGTCAGCGTTTAATACATGTCATATCTCACAAGTCTGCCGTCAAGACCACCGGCTTTAAGTGATTTTTTCCAGGCCGATTTGATGCCCATTTTGGAAATATACCCGGGGTCGCCAAAGTAGATGTAAGCCGTGGCCCCTTTGCATTTTTGTTTGAGAAAATCACCCAGTTCTTTGTATAACAGGTTGAGATTCTGATTTTTTCCCATTCTTATGCCGTAGGGGGGATTTATGACAATAATACTGTTGTTTATGGCGGGTATGGACCTGAAATCTTTTTGAGACACAGGGATTCTGCGGCCGAAGTGCAGTCCCATGAGATTTGTTTTAGCCGCATTTACTGCATCTTCAGAAATGTCGCTTCCAGAAATAATATGTTCGGGAAGTTCTTTTATACTGCTGTTGCACGTGTCTTTTACCTGCTGCCAGAGTTTTGGGTTAAAGTCCGGCATCATTTCCAGGCCGAATTTTTCACGGAAAATGCCGGCAGGGATATTGCTGTAACGCATCAACGCTTCGCATAAAAGTGTGCCTGAACCGCACATGGGATCATACAGCGGCGTTGATCCGTCCCAGCCGGTAAAGCCGATAAGGGCAGCTGCAATGGTCTCCTGCATGGGACCGTCAACAGTGGCTTCCCTGTATCCCCTTTTGTGAAGCGGGACAGCCCCTGAGGCATCAAAACTGATATCGGCCTGATCTTTCCGGATATGCAGATTGATGAGCGTATCAGGAAACAATTTTTCCACGTTGGGCCGTTTTCCGGTTCGTTCCCTGAAATAATCAACAATTGCATCCTTTAAACGCAGGGATGCAAACTGTGAATGGGTGATACTGCTGTCTGATACATTGGCCTTGACAGCAAAGGTTTTTTTAAAGGGAATGATGTCTTCCCATTTTATTTTTTTCCCCGTTTTATACAGAATATCACTGCTGTCACAGGGAAAGGAGACCAGAGGCGCAAGAATCCTTGATGCCAGTCGGGTCATATATGTGATTTTGTAAAAGGTTTTTTTGTCAGCTTTAAAATAAATTCCCCGGAAACAGGATCTGGTTTCTTCAGCCCCAAGGTCAGACAGCTCCTTTGCTCCGGGCTGGATCAAATGTTCCTGCACCTGGGCAAAATACACGCTGTCCTTCTGGTATTGAAACCCCGTGGCATAACGCTTGTGCATACCTGCTTTTTTTGTGATAACTTTAGTCTTTGTTTCCATTTTTCGGCCTTATTCTTTCAAATTCTAAAAGACTATACTGAAGAGAGATCTGCCTGGGTTTTTCAATCGGTTTTCCAGGGCGCTGCATGCTGTTTTTGTGCCTCCCTGGTTTGCTTTTATATATTTTTTCCCTTTTTTTGCAATAATTTTTCTGTCCGGCGGATTCCTGAGCACCTGGATCATAAAATCTGCAACAGCCAGGGCAGAGGTTGCCTTTTTTACGGTTTTGTCTTTAAAAAGCGCTTCTCCTGCAAAACTGAAGTTTTCAAGGAAAGGACCGGTAACAGTGGCGGCACCGCAGATCACAGGCTCAATAAAGTTCTGGCCGCCCAGCGGTTTCAGGCTTCCTCCGACAAAAACAGCTGTGGCAAGCGAATAAGCCTGTTTAAGTTCTCCAAAGGTGTCCCATAAAATAACCGTGTTGTTTTCCACCGGGGCTTTGATTTTTGATTTAAACTGCCAGTTCACCCCCATGGCGGTGAGCTTGTCTTTCCAGAAAAAAAGCCTGTGCATATGTCTTGGAAAAACCGCGGTAACCTGGTTTAAATCCTGGGCCATAATTCTCTCAAGGATAACAGCAGCATCCATTTCTTCCTCCATACGAACAGATGCCAGTATGGAAAGCAGGGTGTCAGGTTTTATCACACAGGAAAAATCAATGGGTCTGTTCTGATTTTTTTCCACAAGGGAATCAAACTTAATGTTTTTCATCAGACGGAACTCTGAGGTGTTAAATACTTTTTTATACCTTTGGGCATTTTCCCAATCAATTGCCATGATCAGGTCAGGGGCGAGTTTTTTCCACAGCCAGGGGGCATACAGATAGGATTTCAGGCTTTTTTCTGACAGCCGCCCATTGATGATCCATACCGCTGCTCTGTTTTGTTTAAGGCTGAAGATAAGCGCCGGCCAGATTTCTGTTTCCAGAAGCACCATGATTTCCGGATTAACCAGGGCTGCGGCCTTTTTCATGATACCCGGCATGTCAAAGGGAAACCAGGCCGTTTGTATGCAGATATGTTTATTGATCAGCTCTTTTTCAAGGCTTTTTGTGAGAATGTCCATGCCCTGGGAAGTGGTGGTGGTCAGCAGAATTTTTGTTTTTTGGTGAGGAAAAAGGGATTTTACCAGTTCAACGGCCAGGTAGGCTTCTCCTGCTGAAGCGGCCTGAATCCAGAGATCCGCCTTTGACAGGTGGTCACAGGATCTGCGCTGTTCAACCCCCTGTTTAAGTCTTTTACTTGTTTTAAGAAGGGGGAGGGCAAGAAGCCATATAAAATGGTAAAATTTTAAAAAAAAAGGTAAAGTTGTTTTTTTTTCATTATGATACAATCTCATATTTTTTTTATATTGACAAGTGTTCTTGTTTTAATTCATTATAATATGCTTATGAAAAATTTTAACAAGCCTGTAAAAGATTATGTTTTGAATTTGTTTGACACCCGAAGCAGGATCCTTTTAAAAATAATTGGTGTATACTGGAAACGCCTTGCCTGCGCCATGTTCTGCATGGTCGTTGTGTCCGGTGCAACCGCTGCAACCGCTTACCTTGTCAAACCCATGCTTGATGATATTTTTATCAACAAGGATGAGGCCAAGCTTTTTTTTCTGCCGGGGCTGGCCATTTTGATTTTTTTTTTAAAGGGACTGGGGGCATATGGTCAGGAATATCTGATGCACTATGTAGGGGAACAGGTCGTCAGGACGTTCAGGAATTCCCTGTATGAAACCATAATTAATCTGCCTTTGTCTTTTTTCCATGCGGAAAAAACCGGGGTGCTGATGTCCAGGATCACCAATGACGTTAATGTGGTCAAGGGGATGATATCCAAGAGCGTAACAAGCGTCCTCAGGGACATTTTTACCATAGCTGGTCTGACCTGCGTGATTTTTTACATGGACTGGAAGCTTGCCCTGGGTGCTTTTCTGATCCTTCCCCTGGCCTTTTATCCCATTGTTGTTTTTGGTAGACGGGTAAGACGCTTCAGCACCGGGTCCCAGGAAACAATGGCAGATCTGAATACGTTTCTTTTTGAAACCTTTTCCGGCAGTAAGATTGTCAAAGTTTTCAACAATGAGCCCTATGAAAAGGAAAGGTTCAGGAAAAAGAGCAAACTGCTTTTCCGCCTTGAAATGAAATCTGCCATAGCCAAATCCCTTTCATCTCCTGTTATGGAATTTCTCGGCGGTATGGGGATTGCCTTTGTGATCTGGTTTGGCGGCTCACGGGTGATAAGCGGTGCTTCAACACCGGGCACTTTTTTTTCATTTCTCACTGCAGTGATGATGCTTTACGGGCCCATAAAAAAAATAAGCAAACTTAACAATACCATTCAGGAGGGTCTGGCTGCTGTAACAAGAATATTTGACATCCTTGAGAAAAAATCCTGTATAGAAGTGCCTGAACATCCTGAATCCTTTAAAGCCTCATCCTGTGATGTGGTATTTGAATATGTGAGTTTTGCCTACAGCAGGAATGAAGCCCCGGTTCTAAAAAATATCAGCCTTGAGGTCAGACCCGGAGAGGTGCTGGCTCTGGTGGGTATGAGCGGCGGCGGCAAAACCTCCCTGGTCAATCTTGTGCCGAGGTTCTTTGATGTTACCCAGGGCCGGGTTCTGGTGGGCGGCATTGATGTCCGCCGTATGAATTTAAAGACATTGAGAAACAGTATTTCCCTTGTTACCCAGGAACCTATTCTGTTTAATGAAACGGTTCTGGATAATATCCGGTACGGAAAGATGGATGCCTCTTTTGAGGAAATCAGGGCTGCGGCCGAGGCTGCCTTTGCCCATGATTTTATCACTGCTTTTCCTGAGAAATATGATACCTTTGTCGGGGATCTTGCAAGCAGACTGTCCGGAGGTGAAAAACAGCGCATCTGTATTGCCAGGGCCCTGATCAAGGATGCTCCTGTTCTCATCCTTGACGAAGCAACCTCCGCCCTGGATGCAGAGGCGGAAAGGCTGGTCCAGAAAGCGCTGTCCAATCTTATGAAGGGGAGAACCACCTTTGTTATTGCCCACAGACTTTCCACCATCCACTATGCAGATCGAATTGTTTTTTTGAAAAACGGAAGAATTGTAGAGCAGGGCAGACATGAAGACCTCATGGCCCGGAAAGGCGCGTATTTTAAACTTCAGAACATGCAGAATCCAGGCGGTATTATCAATGGTGCATAACCGGCATGGCCGGCCCATGATCATCGACCCGGCCACAATAAATGATGAAAGCATCAGCTATTAGCCGTAAGCTATTAGCCGTTAGCGAACACTTAACACTTTCATATAAACAACCATGAGCAGCATGCTCACAACAAACCATGAAAGCCATCAGTAAGCAGCAGGGATTTACTGGAAGCTGATAACTGAGTACTGAAGGCTGATAGCTTTCTTATAAAAAATTTTAAAACCCAATAATAACGGAGATAAATTATGGCAGTTTCACAGGAATTTCTTGATATCCTTGCCTGTCCCCAGTGCAAGGGAGATATTTATTTGAATGAGACCAGAGATGGCCTTGTGTGTGAAAATTGCAAGTTGATATACGAGATAAAGGATGATATTCCGATTATGCTTGTGGAGGAGGCAAAACCCTTAGAAAAATGAGTATTCCCAGACAGCCGGACGCTGCAAAGCTTGTTGTCAGTCTTTTTATGAACAATAAGGAGATGGTAAAGGATCTGCTGCTGCGTCTGGAAAACCATTTCGGGCCCCTGGATATTGTCAGTCCATGGTTTGATTTTGATTTTACGGATTATTATCATAAAGAGATGGGCAGCCCCCTGTTCCGGCGTGTTGCGGTTTTTAAACCGCTGATAGCCCAGACATCCCTGGCAGAAATCAAGGAAAAGACAAACAGAATCGAGGCGTTGACCGCTGAACAGGGGAAAAGAGCTGTCAATATTGATCCTGGCTATCTTCTGGCCTCCAGGTTTATTCTTGCCACAGGTAAGGATTTTTCCCACAGGGTTTACCTTGACAGGGGAATCTATGCAGATCTTACCCTGGTTTATAAAAAAGGGGAATATCGTCCCCTTGAGTGGACCTACCCTGATTATGCCGCCAGCGAGATGACGGATTTTTTAAAAAAAGTCAGGGAAAAATATTTAATTGATTTGAAAAATGAAATTTCCAACCCCTGTGAGGGTGAAAAAGATAAAGGAAAGAAATGATAAAAAGCATGACAGCCTGTGCCAATGCTCTGTGCAATGATGAATCCCTTAATGTAACGGTTGAGATTCGTTCCTATAACAGCAGATATCTGGATACAAAGCTTTTTCTGCCAGGTCTGCCGCCTGAATTTGAAGACAGAATCAAAAAAATTGTAAAAAAATTTATCCAAAGGGGCAGGGTGGAGATTCGTGTGACACTTGAAGATCTGTCAGAGGCGCCTATGGTGTATGAAGTGAATCAAAAAAGGGCACAGGGGTATTTTCAGGCCCTTTTGACACTTAAGCAGTTTTTGTCCATTTCTTCGGAAATCACCCTTGATCATATGCTCCATGACAGAGAATTGATTCAGGCGGTAAATCAGAGGGATGATTTTGAAAAGGTCTGGGCAGTGCTTGAGACGGCCCTGGTAAACGCACTGCAAGACCTTGACCGGATGCGGGAAAAGGAGGGAGGAAATCTTCTTGCTGATCTGAACCAGCGCATGGGGATAATTGAAACAACATTAGATAAAGTCAAGGCCCTTGCCGCAACAATACCTGAGATGTACAAAAAGAAACTTGAAAAGCGCATTGAAGCTCTGGTAAAGGACGGAGAGGGGCTTGATTCGGCACGTGTTGCCCAGGAAGCGGCTTTTCTGGCCGATAAAAGCGATATATCCGAAGAAATTGTAAGGGCCTTCAGTCATATTCAGCAGTTCAGGGAGATCGAAGCTTCCAGCGAGCCTGGGGGTATAAAATTAAATTTTCTGGTTCAGGAGTTTACCCGTGAGTTTAATACCATGGGGGCCAAGGCCGGCTCTGAAACCCTTTCCTATCTGGTTGTGGCGTTGAAATCTGAGCTTGAAAAAATCAGGGAGCAGGTTCAAAATATTGAATGATGATCCCTTATCTTGATGGTTAAAGGACACGAACAGATTCAGGAATAAAAAATCAAATGCTTTGAAAATTTAAAACTCGGTTATCAAGTTTTTATGGAAGGGCCGATTAAGAGCCCTCAGCGGTTGCCTGTCAGGAACATTGAGAACCTAAGGAGATAAGACTTTTTCCCTGCCAGGCGTTAAAAAAATCAAGCTGTTTGAGGACCAGTGGCCGCAGGTCGCCGATTTTTAGCCTGGC
>JAYEJJ010000025.1:0-6624 GCA_034660495.1 Thermodesulfobacteriota bacterium
CCTTGGGATGACTATATATTCCAATGTAACGCAGCCACCAATTTTTCTGTGGCTTAGGCTAATCAACCGGGCTTACAAGTTGCCTTGCAAGCCCCTGAGTCTTTAGCTCAGGGGTTGTTGACTTTGTTCATAAACATTTTGTATTCAAAGACTTTTTCATTGGCACATCCGCGTAGATTTTAAACGGATCATAAAATCTATATCAATGAACTGCCTGCATGTCAATCAGAGAGAACAGAGGGGCGCCCAAACGAAAACAGGGGGTCGTTCAAACAATAATTTTCATGGCCTGCCATAAAATAAATGCAGTGCAATATTTTTAGTGCACCTGTCTGGTCTGTTTTGACATCTGCAGGATCAGACCCGGGGGGCGTTTTTTTGAGGAAAGACCTGCAAATCATGGGTATTGCACCAGGCAGGTCACATTTAAGAACTGATTACAAGAGTTGGCACAATAATTGCTTACAATTTAGGAAAAAATTATTTTTCTACAAAGGAGACCCAATCTTATGATAAATGAAGTGTACAGTTTATGTTTTATGTGCTCAATACGGTGCCCCATAAAAGTAATTGTAAAAGACGGACATGTAGACTGGATCGAGGGCAATAAAAATGTGGCAGGCATCAACGGCAGTCTCTGTCCCCGGGGTTCTGCCGGAAAATCACTGCTTTACGACGATCAGCGGGTTCAAAGTCCGATGATACGGGTTGGTAAACGGGGCGCTGGAGACTGGAAAAAGGTGTCATGGGATGAAGCCCTTGACTATGTCGGCTCAAAGCTGGCGGGAATCATTGATAAACACGGCGGTCACAGCGTTGCTTTAGGTGAAAGAACACAGCTTTCCACCCATGTCAGCAAAACCTTTGTAAAGGCCATAAAATCCCCCAATCACTTTACCCATGATGCCCTGTGCAAGGGCTCAGTCAACACCGCCTGCCGGTCTCTGTTTGGATATACAGACGGACAGATCGGGGTGAATTACGCAAATACAAAGCACATTGTACTCTACGGCAGAAATATATTTGAATCGATTTCAGTTAAAGAGGTCAACACCTTAATGGATGCCCTTGAAAACGGGGCCAAACTGACATATATCGATCCAAGGGTAACCATTACCGCATCCAAGGCCCACCGTTACTGGATGATCCGGCCGGCCACGGATCTTGCCTTAAATTATGCCCTGATGAATATTATCCTCAAAGAAAACCTGTATGATAGGGATTTTGTAGAAAAATGGGTACACGGACTGGAGGAACTCAAGGCATTTACAGCTGGATACACCCCTGAATGGGCTGAAAAGGAAACAGGTATTCCAGCCTCTGAAATCTGCAGCCTGGCCAGGGAGATGAGCAAAGACAAACCCGCTGTGGTTTTTCACTACGGATACAGAGGGGCCGGCCAGACCAATGAAATCTATCTGCGCCGGTCCATCCTTATACTCAACGCCCTGATGGGCAGTATTGAAACAAAGGGAGGCATTTTTTTCAAAAAAGAACCGGGTGAAGTGGGTGGAAAACCGGCCAGAAAGCTGGTCAGCCAGCAATTCCCTGAAATTGATATGCCCAGGTTTGACAAAGTCGGCACCCATGAGTTCCCCCTGCCCGATCCCAGCCACGGCGTGGCTCAGATGCTTCCCCATGCCATTCTAAATGATGACCCCTATCCAATCAAGGCATTGATCGCCTATCGTCATGACCCGCTCATGTCCATTGCCGATACTGAAACGACCAGAAAAGCCCTTGACAAACTGGACCTGTTAGTTACCATTGATATCAACTATTCTGATATTGCCTGGTACTCTGATGTGATACTGCCTGAATCCACCTACCTTGAAAGAACCGACTGCATCCAGCAGGTAAACGGACTCAAGCCCCAGATGTTTTTGAGAAAAAAAGCAATGGAACCCCGGTATAACACCCTGGAAGGGCCGGTGATTTTGAAAAAGATTGGAGAAAAACTTGGCATCGGAAGCTATTTCCCCTATGAAACCGTGGATGATCTTGTAAAATGGCAGCTTGAGGGAACCGGTTTTACCATGGAAGACTTTGAAAAAAAAGGGTTTGTGTCATACACTGCAGATCCGGTTTTCTGGGACCGCGATAATATCCCCTTTAAAACCCCTTCCGGAAAGATTGAATTCAAATCTTCCCTGCTTGAAGATGCCGGATATGACTCCTTTCCTCCCTATGAACCCATTCCTGAACCTGAAAACGATAAGTTCCGCCTTGTGGTGGGACGTTCTGCCATTCACACCCACATCTCCACCCAGAACGTGCCCTATCTCAACGAAATAGAAAATGAAAACGTTTTATGGATCAATTCAGCCAGAGCACAGGCCCTTGGCATTGAAAACAACGAACGGGTTGAAGTCTCTTCTCCCTGCGGCACAGGCCAGATCAAGGCTTATGTGACCGACATGATTCATCCCGAAGCGGTATTTATGCTCCACGGATACGGGCATACCGCCACCCTTGCCAAGCGCTCCTTTTCCAGAGGGCTTTCTGATGCAGCGATTCAGGAAAACAAATATGATAAAATCGGGGGAAGTCCCGCTTTTCATGAAACTTTTGTGAGTATAAAACCCCTTCATTAAAATACAAAAAAAGGATACAGCATCTGATGCGATGACGGATAATGGATTCAGTCACAAATCAGACAGGATATCGGAGGCTTTGAATGAGTAAATACTATCTGTTCCAGGACATTAAAAAATGCATTGGATGTCATGCCTGTGAAATTCAATGCAAATCCAACAAAAACCTTCCCGTCGGCCCCAGCCCCTGCAAGATCATCCAGGTGGGCCCGAAAATTATCGGCGAACTGCCCAGGATGTCTTTTATCTTTATGCCCTGCTTTCACTGCGAAGACCCATGGTGCGTTTCCGTCTGTCCCACAGGGGCCATGCAGAAGAGAAGCAGTGACGGCATTGTCTTTATTGACCAGGATTTATGCGTGGGGTGCAAAACCTGTATTTCCGCCTGTCCCTGGGGAGCGCCCCAGTGGAATCCTGAAACCGGGAAAGTGGTAAAATGCGACTACTGCATGGATAGAATTGACCAGGGCCTTGACACTGCCTGTGTCTCCACCTGCACCACCGGATGTCTCCAGTTCGGCAAAGTTGAAGATATGCCCCAGATCCGGCGGGAACGGTACGCTGCTTCCATTGCAGTCCTTGAAAAAAGCAGTTTCTAGACTCATAAGGAGTAAACATGAGCCAAACAACCTGTCCAGTCCGTAACACCATTGTTTATCTGTCTGAACAGATCAATTCAGGCGCACTGCATCATCCCAAGGAAAGAAGAATTTCCGAACAGATTCTGCACTTGATGGAAGAAATTGCAGAGGGGGCAGCCGGTCTGGATCATCTGTCTGCCATTGACACCCTTTTGGAAGAATATTTCCACACAGCAGAAGAATTCAAGGACAAGACCACCGGCAATACAGTCAAAAAATTCCTAAATGACAATAAAGAGGTGTTTAAAAATCACATCATCTCCCGCAACTGCCCCTCACACGACTGCGGCAAACTGGCGCCGTCCCCCTGCCAGATGGCATGTCCGGCTGGTATTGATATTCCGACCTATCTCAGTCTGATTGCTGCAGGCGAGGATTCCAAAGCCATAGAAGTGATCCGGCGGGACAATCCCCTGCCCTGGGTATGCGGGCTGATCTGCAACAGACCCTGTGAAATGATGTGTGTCCGTGCCAGAATTGATACCCCCATTTCCATTAAATTTCTAAAGGCCTTTGCCGCAGAAAAGGCCATGTCCGAGGGAAGTTATAAAAATCCTGAAAAAAAGCCCCTTAACGGGAAAAAAGTCTGTGTCATCGGCGCAGGGCCCGGCGGGCTTACTGCGGCCTACTATCTGGCCCTTATGGGATACAAGGTCAAGATTATCGAGGCCCTGCCCGTGTCCGGGGGCATGCTCATGGTGGGAATCCCCCGATACCGCCTGCCCAGGGAAGTGATTGACAGAGAAGTGGCCATGATAGAAGATCTTGGCGTAGAAATCATATATAATACCCGGTTCGGCAGGGATATTACCTGTGAAGAATTGAAAAATCAGGGATTTGAAGCGTTTTTCATTGCCATAGGCGCCCATAAGGCATGGAATCTCGGCATCAAGGGAGAAGAGGAGTTTCCCAAAGTTCTGGATGCCGTTAAATTTTTAAGGAATGTTTCCCTTGGAAACCACCATTCCCCGGGAAAACAGGTGGCCATCATCGGCGGCGGCAATGTGGCCATTGATGCGGCAAGGACCAGTCTGCGGCTCGGTGTTGAAAAAGTTACCATTGTTTACCGGCGAACCCGCTCTGAAATGCCGGCAGATGTTGAAGAAGTGGAGCAGGCAGAAGAAGAAGGAATCCAGTTTGCCTTTTTAACCATTCCCAGTGAAATTGTCGGGGAAAACAAGACAATTACGGACCTGGCATGTATCAAAGCGGAACTGGTCAAGAAAAAAGGATCAAACAGAATGTCTCCTGTACCGATTGAGGGCAAGAAATTCACCATCAGGGCGGATGCAGTGATCTATGCCATTGGCCAGTATGTTGACAATTCAGGAATGGAAGCCTTTGACCAGATAAACTGGACACGCCGCGGCACCATAGAAGTCAATCATGCCTCCATGGAAACCCGTATGCCCGGTGTTTTTGCCGCAGGGGATGCGGTTTCCGGACCGGCCACAGCGATTGAAGCCATTGGCGGGGGTAAAAGAGCAGCAGAGGCCATTGACCGGTATCTCAACCATATCCATCAGCCCACCGTGCCCAGGACCCCTGTCCGCTATAATATTGAACCGGTAATAGAAATGTCCGCCAGCCGGAAAATGACGCTGAAACGTCCGGACATGCCAATGCTCAATGTAAACAGGCGGCGGACCATGTTTCAGCAGGTGGAACTGGGATATGATGAACAAGTCGCAAGACAGGAAGCAAGCCGGTGCCTTCGCTGTGATATCTGCCGCAGATGCGGCAAATGCGTAGAGGTTTGCCGGGATAAAATGGGAATTGATGCCCTGAAACTGGGATACCTGGATTTTAACAATCCATCGGAAACAGATTTCAGGACCACAGCTGAAAAATGCATCATCTGCGGGGCCTGCGCGGCCAACTGCGAAAACAACGCCATTGTCATTGAAGAAAAGAACGGAAAAAGGCTGCTAAAGCTCTGCGGTACGATTTTAAACACCCAGGATATTCAGTACTGTGAAGAGTGCCATGCCGTGCTTCCGTCCCTGGAATATATGCAGTTTATTTCTAAAAAGACCAAAAACCTGACCCGGAAAACGGAAACAAGGCTTTTATGCGATAAATGCCAGCGCAAATTAAGCGCCAGAAAAAATGTTTAATCAAACAAAAGGGGGATTCACATGGAATTTAAACGGGGAAATAAAATCAAAGTCGTCAGAAAATCCGAGGATGAGGCATGGGAACCCTTTATGGATGATTTTATTGGCATGCTCGGGTATATCACCGATCCGGACAACACCATCAATGATCCAGACGCACTGATAGAGGTAAGTCTTGAGGGAAAAGGCACCCACCGCATCCCCCAGGATTGTCTGGAGCTGATCAGTCCGCCGGAAAAAAATAAATTTTAAAAAGCAAATCCCCAGGGGAGCAGTTCGTGATTGACATCACCATTGACGGAAGAGAAATTAAGGCCAAAGCAAACCAGACCATCCTGCAGGCAGCCAGGGAAAACAAGATTAAAATTCCGCATTTATGCTTTCATCCTGCACTGAAACCGGCCGGGACATGCAAGCTCTGCTGTGTTGAAGTGATATCTCCTTCAGGCAAACACGGCGTGATGCTGTCCTGCCTGGTCAAAGTGAAGAACAACATGGTCGTCAAAACCAATTAAGACATACTAAAGGAAAAGCGTACGGCAGCGTTTAACAAATTACTGCAGATGGCCCCTGAATCAGAGCGGATACGCCGCCTGGCAGCGGAGTATAATATTGAGGTCACACCGCCGCCCAATGGGTGTATCCGGTGCAAGCTCTGTATCCGGGTGTGCAGTGAAATTGTTAAGGCCAACGCTTTGAAAATGGAAAAAACAAAAGACGGCAGCAAGGTTGTGGCCAATCCGGGAAGATGCATTGGATGCGGCACCTGCGCCAATCTATGCCCGACCAATATCATAAAAATAAGTAACAAAGACAATGTCAGAACGGTCAGCATCAAAGATGAGATCATCGGACAACTGCCCCTGGTCAGGTGCGAAGCCTGTCATAAAATGTTTGCAACCACGGTTTTTCTCCAGCATGTGGAAGAGGTAAATGAGTACCACACCCATACCCGGGAACACCATAATCTATGTCCTGAATGTGCCAAAATGATGTCCACAAGGGCATTAACGGAAAAAGCCAGAATCAGAAAATAAATCCGGCCCCTTGACAGTTCTTTAATCTTAAAGGCGTTAAGGCCCATACTAGAGCTGTTTTCTCTATGGAAAAAAAGACGCTGAACACATTCAAACTGATGTTTGAATATATTTATAGAAAACCGGCAAGAAAACCCCTGAGTCTTTAGCTCAGGGGATGAATTGCCGGACTCGCTAACCCTGAGATTCAATATATTTCCTTACGGCATCAATGGAAGCATTTCCGATTGAGCAA
>JAYEJJ010000026.1:0-6612 GCA_034660495.1 Thermodesulfobacteriota bacterium
AGACAATAAGCACAATATATGGTATTTGTCTGGTTTTTTTATGCATTTAAAATTACGATCCTAAATTTGAATATTTTCAGTTAAAACAATATATTAGGTTTGTGGTGTCAGGAGCTCTGAACTTAGAACCAAGCCACCGGCGATCCAGAAAATCTTGAAACCCATTTTGTGGATTCCAGCGGGGTTATCCCGTGGCAGATGTTAAAGGATGATCCGGATTATTCCTTTTTCAGCTGGGGCTGTAAGGGCAGCACAGACCAGATGAAAGAGCAATCGAAAGGAACTTGACACCCTGTTTCAGATGCTTTTTCAGGAAGAACTCAGCGATATCAAACCCCTGGCCCTTCAGCTGGGAATTCCGGAAGAAGAAAACAGCATCTGGGAAGACCTTTATCTGCCTGAAATCAAAGCCTGCCTCTGCCTGGCCCTTGGCCACCCTGACCGGGCTGCCCAGAAAATTAAAACCCTGTTGTTTTCAGGGTATATTCATAAAAACAAACAGCGGCACTACCAGTGTCTGTCCGCCATTCTGGAATTAGATCTCAAAGGGGTTGACTCAGACGGATATAAACGTATACTTGTCACCTGTTTCGGGGAAAAAACCGTCAGCCGCTGCCAGGATATGGCAAAAGGAAAATCCATTTTCAATGGGGTACAGGATTTAAACCGGTATGAAGCGTTAACATCCCGGCAGGCTGTTTTTAAAGCGTATTTAAAAACACAAAAGGCAAAACAGCATTGATATGAACATAGAAAAAGGACATGAAATGACCCAGATTAACAAAAAAGTAAAGAAATGGATCCAGGACGGAAGAGATCCAAGAAGCGCCCACTGGCAGGCCGGCCTTGAACGTATACTTGAAAAATTCTCAAAATTTCTTATGCCGGGAAAACTTGTTCCTCTCCATCCCCTTGGACAAAAAGAGGTATTGGTATTTCAGGAGGCCCTGGAAAAAATTGACCTCAGCCCGAACCTTCTTGCCGCATTCATCCCACCATCCATTGCCGACACCATTATTCCCCCTGATTCGGCAGAAGAGTTGATACGTATTCAAAAAAACAAACCCTCCTATAAAATTCTCATATTCAGACCCGGAAAGGAAGAACGGCTGTTCACCATTGAGTTCTCAAGGGAAGCAAAAAAACCCGGTGTGGATATATTTCAGTCCGGGGCCCTGCTGGTCAGCTTTCAATACCAGAGCTATGAGGTGTTTCTTTCAGAACTGCCCAAGGCTGTGCGCGTGCATATCTGGCAGAAGAACAGCTGGGACAAAAAAGATCATATCGCCTATACCCTGAACTGGTTCAACCGGTGCCTGACCCTTGGGAAAAAATGTGACATCATGGACCCGGACAACTCTTTTTTTCACAGCCCCACCATCATCAAAAGCAGCAAAGTAGATGCCCTGTTTCTATTAATATATGAAGTCCTGAACCCTGAGCTTCAACACAACAGGGATCTGATCAATGAACTCAAGACCCTGGGCCGGGAATGCAGCAGTAGAGAAATGCAGGATTCCACTGTCAAAACTTTTGTTCAGACCCACATGCTGGACCTGCTGACCTTTGTGAAAAATTTGGAAATTATTGATTTTACTTTGTTTACAAACAGGGAAAACCACCAGTTCCAGGAAGAGTTTGCCAGAACCCTTTTAAGGCTGTCTTCAAATCTTTTAAAAACCATCAGAAAAGAATAGGATTTCCCGGCAGTTCTGATACTCGATCATCAGTTTTTTTGAACAGCACCGCCCCCAGCGGTTGCCTGTCAGGAACGAGAACGACGTATCAAACTTGTAAGAGAGCGCCCTTTGCTTCCACCTGGGTCATACGTATAAAAGATTTGACCTGGAATTTTTTTTATGATACGTTTTTATTTATTGTATAAGTATCCTTTTTCCATTTTTACCGTATACGTATTGTTTTTCCAATTGAGTCTCAGGTTAAATTTTCCAACTTGCAAAGGGGAACAATCATGCCTTCGGTTAAAACCGTATTGAAAAAACTCAATCAATATCAGCATCAGTATGACCAATACATATCTTTAAAGAAAAAAAATGTTGATTTTACCAGGGCAATTCAAAAAATTGGATTTTTTCTTTATTTTCCCTATAAATGGCTGGTTTTTATGCCCTGGTTTGTCTTATCCACTGCTGTCCTGAGCGTGGTATGTGTTTTGCTTTCCGTTTTGATCAATCCCGGAATCGGCAGCAGATGCACAGGACCGCTCTGGGGAAAGATGATCTGCTATCTTACCCCTGTATTTATCAGGATCAAGGGACGGGAGCACATTGATCCGCATACGTCCTATGTGGTGGTTTCCAATCATGAAAGTTTTTATGATATCTTCATTGTTTACGGCTGGCTCGGCATTGATTTCAAATGGGTCATGAAAAAATCCATTAGAAAAATTCCAGGTATCGGCATTGCCTGCGAAAAAATGGACCATATCTTTATTGACCGGTCCAATAGCCAAGAAGCCGTGGCCTGCATTAACACCGCCAAAACCAGGATTAAAAACGGTACGTCCGTGTTCTTTTTTCCAGAAGGCACGAGAAGCAGAAACGGAGACATACAGAGATTTAAAAAAGGGGCATTTAAAATGGCCCTTGATCTTAAAATTCCCATTCTTCCTGTAACAATCAACCATACCCATAAAATTCTTCCCAAAGGCAGTTTTGCTCTTTTTCCGGGAAAGGCCGAGCTGATCATTCACCCCCCCATTGATACTTCAGGATACACGAGTAACAATCTCCAAGTATTGATGAACACATCAAAACAGATCATACAATCTGCCCATAAAAAGTAAGGGATCAGGTTTTACCGGCACATAAACAAAAAAGCACTTAAAGAAGGAAAACAACATGCTGATCTATGCAGTGGCTGACATTCACGGAAAAGATGAAAAAATAGACAGAATCAAGGCCTGTATTCACCATTATACACCTGATGTCCTTGTTATTGCAGGAGATATAACCAGTTTCCGTGGTGCCGACCGCATTTTTGACCGCTTCAGCAAAACAGATCTGCCGATTTTATATATAAGGGGCAACACTGATCTGAAAAAACTTGACCGAGCAGCTGACCATTATGCCAATATACAAAATCTGGACAAAAAACAGATCTGTTTCCAGGAACTTTGTTTTACAGGCATCAGTGGAACAATTCCCCTGCCCTTTTATTCCATGATCTGCCTCAATGAAAAAAGAGAACTTGAAAAACTGAAAAAACTGGTCACAAAAGACACCATTGTGGTTGCCCATCCCCCCTGCCGGGGTGTTCTGGACAAAGTGGGAAAAAAATGTCATGCAGGAAGTCTTAATTTAAAACATTTCATCACCCAGAACTGCCCGGCACTGCTCCTGTGCGGCCATATTCATGAACAATCTGGAGTAGAGCGTATCCATCAGACCCTGGTGGTCAACTGCGCCATGACAAAAACACACAGCGGCGCCCTGGTCAGATATGAAAAAGACAAAAGTCCCCGGGCAAAAATAATAGCCAGCCCGCCTGACTATAGTTCCTCGCACATGGCTTGATACCACATTATATATATACGGGTAAGAACGTATCAATTCACCTGCTATGATCTATAACAAGCCAAAAAAAAGTTTTACTTGATTTAAAGCCAGAACTTTTGTATTAAACCTTTCTCATGATCTGTTCAAACCAGTTGAATTCAAAAATTATATTTGCACTTACCCTTGTTCATTTCACCGGAGATTTTTATTCCTCCTTTACAGGCCCGCTTCTCCCGGTTTTTACAGAGAAGCTGTCCCTTTCAATGGCCCAGGTGGGTATTCTAACAGGGATTATCAGGCTGCTCTCCTTTATTGTACAGCCCGTGGTGGGATATCTTGCCGACCGGTATCAGACCCGGCTTTTTATTCTTGGAGGACTTTTTTTCACCATCTTTTTCATCCCTTTGTCAGGGATTGCTCCTAATTTTTATCTGCTCATTATTGTACTGGCCATTGGCTCCATCGGCTCTTCCATGTTCCATCCCTCTGTAACCGGAATGATTCCATTGTACAGCGGGTTAAAAACCAGTTTCTGCATATCCATATTCAACACAGGCGGCACCCTGGCCTTTGGCATTGGTCCTGTTTTTATCACATGGTTTGTTGCCAGGTTCGGACTTGAAAATATACCCTATACCATGTTAATTGGCGCTGTTTTCCTGTTAATCTGCACAAGGCTTGTTCCCCCGCCTGTGAGTGAGGGCTTTAAAAACAAAGGATTTATCGGATCAATCAAAGAAACCCTGGGGGATGTATGGAAGCCCATTGCGCTGATATGGGTGGTCATGGTGCTGCGCGCCGTCACAGGCCAGTCTTTTATGACCTTTATGCCGATTTATCTTGCCAACTCAGGATACCCCCTGGTTTCGGTGGGATTTATTGTGGCCCTGTTTATCATAGCCGGCACATTAAGCGGTTTAACAGCAGGGCTTCTGGCAGACCGGACAGGATTTAAAAAAATATTCTACCTTACCCATACCCTGATGTCCCCGGCCCTTCTTCTCTATCTTTATCTGCCAGGTAGTTTCGTCTTTGCCGGTTCTTTTCTTGCTGGATTTTTTGTTATGGCCACTATGCCCCTTGGGGTGGTAATGGCCCAGAATCTTGCCCCCAAAGGCAGATCCATGGTGTCAAGTTTTATGATGGGCCTGGCCTATGGTCTTGGCGGGGCAGTCTCCCCTGTGGTGGGCAGACTGGCTGATATTTTTTCCATTGAAACCGTTCTTTTCTACACAGCTTTTGTTCCGCTGATCACCCTGCCCATTATTTCTCTGTTTCCAGGCAGTACAAATCCAGATCATCCGTCAGCCTGAAATTGCCCGGCTGTCAGGCCGCCGGATTTTATATAGTCACGTAATGCCCTGATTCCGAAAAGATCTTCAACAGCTTCGGGAAAATACAGATTTTCAACATAGTCTGGAAAAAACGAAAGATCAATAGAGGATGCCATTGGATCTGAAGTCTCCTGGTCTGAAGTCTCCCGGGCTGATGCAGCCGATGCTGATGTCACTGATTCAGAGGGCATTGTCTCTGATACCTGGGGGCTGACCCTGTTCCAGATGAGCTTTTTAACAAAAATCTCTTTCTGTTCAAGATCATTAAGAATTTTAGCGGACTCAGCTGCAGCCAGGGGGTTGTTGTTTAAAACCACAAAAACACTGGTTTTTGAATGATCCTTGAAAAATGCTTCTATCTTCTCATAACCTGCCTTCATCTCCTCAATTCTGACCAGGATTTTATCCTTTGTATATGCTTTTCCGGCAAATTTTATCCGGGACACAATTTTTTTCTTTTCATTGATCTCCTGGCGCAGTGTTTTAAGGTGCTCTATCCATTTTCCAGACAAAAAAGGGAGGTTGAAAAACTTCAGGGATAATGCCGTGGGAGGCATGTCAAAGATTAAATAATCAAAATCAGAGAATTTCTCAAGGGAGAATTGAAATGCCATGATCAGTGCATACTCTTCCAAACCCGGCGAGTGCTTTAAAATATCAAAGTAATGATCAAGGTTAAATGCAGTCAGATAGGCGTATGTCCGTTTTAAGGCATCCCTTGTGTTTTTCAGATAGGATTTAATGATGCGGTTCTGGTCCACTTCTCTGGCAAACAGGGTCGTGGTGATTTTCATCGGGGTGTCGGAAAGTTTGATTTTAAAAATGTCTGACAGATTATGGGCTGAATCCAGAGAAGTCACCATGACGCGGCTCTTGTCCAAAGACAGGGTTAACCCGGCAAGGGCTGAAATGGTGGATTTGCCGGTCCCGCCTTTCCCCGTAAAGAATAAAACTTTTGGTGTATTCATGATATATCAAAAATGGAAAACAGGTGAGAAATCGGCTCATTTGCCGTATCAATCTTTTCAGTCATAAGCATGATATCCTTTTCCATATAAGGGAGAAGATCCAGGGAAATCTGCATGGGAGGCGAGGGGATGCCTGCAAAAGCCCCCTGAACCAGCAAAGTGAAAATATGTTCAAGCTCTTCAAGTTCCGGTTCAATGGCAGACACGGCTTTGTCTCTGGCCACCTGATCAGCGGTCTGCCACATGGAAACCAGAAATTCCCTGAACTTCCCTAAAATTATTTTCATATACCCCCCTTGTCCTGGTGGACACACCAAAATATGAAATCTTTTAGCTGTTAGCTGAGTACTGATGGCTGACGGCTTTCATATAAACATCTATTTTACACGGAAAATCCGCTTATCAAAATTAATCCTTTTTTCAGAGGGATAGTAATAGTAAACTGCATAAAGCGCCATTAAAGCTATTCCGGCTGTATAAAATTTCTCAAAGTCACACCAGTAGGCAGCAAGGGCAAACCAGGGCGTAGTCAGTACAATATAGAGCAGGCGCATCTCAAATTTTAAAAAAACATCAGGGTCTACCTAGGCTGTAGAATTTCGCTATATCTGATGGCTATTGTATCCTGGCATTTCGTGCCCATTGAATTTTTTGAAAAAATATGGAACTTGACTTTTCGAAATTTTTAATTTGACTTTTTTAAAGAATTATGAGTCGTAGTGTTTTCAAAGGGTTATATGAGATTGCCTTTTTAAATTGGTGTTATAAATTGTTATAAAGACAGCCTTATGC
>JAYEJJ010000027.1:0-3172 GCA_034660495.1 Thermodesulfobacteriota bacterium
AATGGGGAGACAATGGAATATGCAGACGGTTAAAAGTCCCCCCGAAGGGCGCTAAGCCACAAATCCATACACGACCCATTGTTTTTATTAGGTGGTGTATGGATTGTCCATATTCCAAACGTATAACAGGTTGAAATAACTAAAGCGTGTTTCATTTGACTTTGCGGTAGAAATTGGCTTTATGATGTGTCAAATCAACTTTATCGAAACCGGAAATACCGCAAAGTCATGTGGTACACACTTTAATTCTGATCTATAAATAATTTTGAATGACATTGGGGCGCCGCCCACCCAGTACCATACCATGAACAAACGGTTGAATATCTCCACCAGGGCAAAGGTGGCAATGGCAAAATAATGGCCGGATAGTTTAAATACCGGCCAGCTGATCACCATGGCCACAAGGGCGGCCAGCACAGCACCGGCCAGGACCCCGGGCCAGGGAGAGATATGATAGGTGACAACGGCCATTCCCGCACCATAGGCACCGATCCCGAAAAACACTGCATGCCCGAAGGACACCTGACCGCAGTACCCGCCAATGACATTCCACGCCTGGGAAATGCAGGCAAAGAGCAGAATCAGGATAAACACATGCTGGGGGGGATACTGCCGAACCCGCCCATGGCGACAATCACAAAGGCAATCAGGCCAAACAAAGTTCCTACCTCGGGGTGTACGGCAAGATAGGAAGGCATGAGCCCGCCGGCCACGCCAACGCAGGCCCCGCCCAGGCCGAACACCAGCAGATAGATCCGTTCCGTATTAATGCCCATTAATTCAGCAGCATCCTTGTCCATGGCCGTGGCCTGAATGGCCCAGCCCAGACGGGTCCGGTGAATTAACACATAGACAAGCCCCACCACCACCTCGGCAAATACCGCAGTGACCAGCTGGGGTACGGAAACAATAACATCGCCGATGCTGAAGGCTTCCCCGCCCATAAGGAAAGCCTTCCCCACCTTTAATGGACAATTGTATGATCAAAGCCGGCTTTAGATATTTATCCCTTTTCCTGCCACAGGGCATGAAAATGATGGACCGGGCCATGGCCATGGCCGATGCGGTATGCTGCACCGGCTGCCAGGGCATGGGCGATATAGTCTTCCGCCTTTTTCACGGCCGCTTCCATGGGCAGCTGTCTGGCCAGAAAGGCGCATACAGCCGATGACAGGGTACATCCTGTGCCGTGGGAATTGGGGGTATCCACCCGCGCCTTGGGCAGCTGTAACAGAGAATCGCCGTTGCTGGAATATAAAACATCGCAAATCTCCCTGTCCTCCAGGTGTCCGCCCTTAAGGAGAATTGTACTGCATCCCAGATGAAAAAGCGTTTTTGCCGCTGACGGCATATCTTCAAGGGTCTCAACCTTCTGGTCCAGAAGCACCGAAGCTTCGGGAAGATTGGGGGTGATAATGTCCGCTTTAGGAATCAGCAGGGTTTTCAGCGCTTCAACCGCGTCATCCTTGAGGAGCCGGTGTGCGCTCTTTGATACCATGACCGGGTCCAGCACAATATTGGGGCAGTCCCACTGATCCAATTTGTCTGCCACCAGGGCAATCACCTCAGCAGAATGAAGCATGCCGATTTTTACGGCATCCACACCAATATCTTCCATGACCGCATCCATCTGTTCACCAATGAATTCCGGCGGCACTGGAAATATTGAATTTACTGATTTTGTGTTCTGTGCGGTCAGGGCGGTGACAACGGACATGCCAAAACAGCCCAGGGCTGAAAAGGTTTTCATGTCGGCTTGAATACCGGCCCCGCCGCCGCTGTCCGACCCGGCGATGGTCAATGTCCTGAAATAGGATTTCATTTTTTTCCTCCTCTATCTCCCTGCTCACTGATGCCGGCTCAAAAAAGATGCCTGATCAAAAAAATACCAGCTTAAATTGACGCAAGCGCTATCTATCTCTTTATACTCGATCATCAAGTATTTTGAATACCGCCGGGGGCGGCACTCGGCCCTTCCATAAAAACTTGATAACCGAGTTATAGATTGATGCCAGTCCTGTAAAAACATGCCGGCTTAAATTGATACCAGCTCAGAGGGAAAGGCATTACTGCCAGTTGTGAATAAGGGTTTCTGCATTTATTTTATGCTTAATCAGCCCGTACTTCAGGGCAAAATCAGCAAAGGCCTGCCATTTATCCAGATCATGGCCCAATTTTTCTGCAAAATACGGCCGGGTCCGTTCAAAGGCAAGGGTTTCAATTTCTTTATCTGCTTCGGGCACAGCGGACAGATAGGTTTTCAGCGCATCTTGAGGATGGGCCCTTACATAGGCAAAGGCAAGTTCCAGGGAGGAAACAAACCCCTTTATCAAATCTGACTTTTTCTCCAGAGTATCATTACTGCAGATAAAAATCAGTTCCTCATAATCTGGAATTCCCCATTTTTCCAGTTCAAAAAAGGCTGCCTCAACTCCCTGGGAGGCCATGGTCACCACCTCATAGGTTTTAAAGGGCCCCATAACAGCATCCACCTTGCCCCCGGCCAGGGCCGGAAGAATGGTAAACCCCACATTCACCGGGGTATAATCTTTGATCTTATTAATCTGTGCAAAGGCATCCAGCAGCACATCCATAAGCCCTGGAACCGTGTACCCGATCTTTTTTCCACTCAAATCAAGGGGCGTTTCAATGCCCCTGTCCTTTAAAAACAGCAGGGTGGTCAGGGGATGCCCCATCAGGGGAGCAATCACCTTTATTTCCAGGCTCTGGTCTGCGGCAATAATGGTCTGGGGCTCATAGGAAACAGCCAGATCCACCACACCTGAGGCCGCCAGTTTTAACCCGTCCGAGGTTTCCGACGGGCTGATGATCTCGACTTCCAGGTTGTGCTCTGCAAAATATCCCTTTTCTGCAGCCACATACACGGGAAGGTGGTCTACATTGGGAAACCAGTCCAGCATCAGGCTTAATTTTTCTTTGGCCTGAGCAGCAGAACTTCCCGCCAGAACAAGCACCAGAACAATACCCATAATTTTTTTCATCATTGTTTTTCCTTTTCTATTGATTGTTGTTTCTTTTAATCAGTAAAGTGTCCCCGTATTTATAAAGTGTCCCCGTATTTATAAAGTGTCCCCGTATTTATAAAGTGTCCCCGTATTTATCAGTTTTTATTCCAGTGTATTATTTTTTTTTCCAGCATGCCCACTGTCCA
>JAYEJJ010000027.1:3272-6574 GCA_034660495.1 Thermodesulfobacteriota bacterium
TAAAGTGTCCCCGTATTTATAAAGTGTCCCCGTATTTATAAAGTGTCCCCGTATTTATAAAGTGTCCCCGTATTTATCAGTTTTTATTCCAGTGTATTATTTTTTTTTCCAGCATGCCCACTGTCCACCACATGGAAAGTCCCATAAGGGTCAGCCAGAGGATAGCGGCAAACACCAGATCCACTTTCAGCCTGGCATTGGCCTGGATCATCAAAAAGCCAAGGCCCTGCTGGGCGCCCACCCATTCTCCGATTACCGCGCCAATGGTGGCCACACTCACCCCCACCTTTAAACCGGCAAAAAACCGGGGCAGGGCCCAGGGCCAGTATAAAAATCTCAGGGTTTTAAAAAAAGACGCTCCCATAATACGGAAAAGAATTCTCAGCTCGGGATCGCAGTCCTTAAGCCCTTCGAGAAGACTGATGCAGATGGGGAAAAAAATAATGATCCAGGCCATAAACACCTTGGCGGCCAGTCCATACCCCAGCCAGACCACAAGAAGGGGCGCCAGCGCAAACACCGGGACAGCCTGGGAGGCCACAAGAAATGGAGACAGGGATTTCTCAAGGGCAGGCAGGGCAAACATGGCAACGGCCAGGGGAACAGCCGTTGCCACGGCGCAGCAGATGCCCAGGACAATTTCCGTCAGTGTCACAGCGGCATGGGGCAGAATCAGGGGCGCCTGAACCAGGGCCGTTGTAAAAATCCTGGACGGCGGGGGAAGGATAAAGGCCGGTACATCCATGATCCTGACAAACCCCTCCCAGGCGGCAAGAACAATAAAGGCCAGAAAAACAGCGATGAAATCAGCCGGTTTCATGGGCGCCCCCAGTTTCCAGTATATTCAGAGTTTCAAGGATGTTCAGAATTTCCTGTTTAACCTTCAGCAGCTCAGGATCATTGAATAGTCTCGGTTTTGGCTGATTCAGAACAAAAGATCTGGAAACCATCATGGGATCAGACCTGAGCAGAACGACTTCATCCCCCAGCAGCAGGGCTTCTTCAATATCATGGGTGATCATCAGGATGGTTTTTTTAAATTCCGACTGAAGGGTCAGCAGAAGCGGATAAAGCCCCCGCCGGGTAATGGTATCCAGGGCCGACAAGGGTTCATCAAGCAGGACCATCTCCCGGTTAAACATCAATGTCCTGGCCAGGGCGCAGCGCTGGCGCATCCCCCCGGATACCTGGCTGGGCATATAGGATTCAAAACCCTCAATCCCCAGGCGTTTAAAAAACCGGCGGGCCTGGTCTGCGGCACCCTGTTTTTCTGCTCCCCTGATCTTTGCCGGCAGCAGGGCATTATCCAGAAGAGAAAACCAGGGCAGCAGCATATCTTTCTGCTGCATATAGGCGGCAAGGCTGCCAAGATGCGAGATTTCCCGGTCTTTCCAAAAGAGCCTGCCCTGATCCAAGGACACAGCCCCTGTCAATACATTGAAAAGGGTTGTTTTTCCGCAGCCTGACGGCCCGAGAAGAATCTTGAAGCCTCCCTGATCCACATTAAGATCAAACCGGGAAAAGATGGTGCGGTCTTTAAACTGCTTTGCAGCATTCAACACGTGTAGCATGGAATATCCACCAAATTTTTAAGATAAGGACCCTGAAAAAGGTGGATATGATTTTAAGGAAGAAAGAGACTTTCCTTCGCCAGCATAATCTGGATCAGGTTCCAGGAGTCGAAACTCAACGCAGTTTCCTCTCAGCCGATCGTTTTCAGCTCCCCCAGTCCACCAATTGGCTCTGTTCACAATTAAATGGTTACCTACCATGCATTGTCAGAGCTTGTCAATATCTTAACCCCGGCAAATCCATATCATAAACAATCCATCCTTTTTAAGAAACAAAGCTTAACCCTTGCAAAAAAAAAACAAATATGGTTAAATTAATTTTATGGATAATCACAATACAAATCAGGATGATCAATATGACAGCCCTTGGAAAGAAGGTATTGAGCTCTATTTTAGAGAATTTATGGAGTTCTATTTTCCAGAAATTGCTGTGGAAATAGTCTGGGATAAAGAATTCGAATTCCTCGACAAAGAACTGCAAAGCGTTGTACGGGATGCAGAAATCGGCAGACGTCACGCTGACAAGCTTGTCAAGGTATGGTCTCTCGATGGAACTGCGTTTCATGTGATGATTCACATTGAGGTACAGGGGGACAAAGACCTGAATTTTGCAAGACGGATGTACATTTACAACTACAGAATCTTTGACAAGCGCTATCTGCCGGTCACAAGCCTTGCGATTCTGGCCGATGAAAACGAAACATGGCGGCCGGAGAGTTACAATGTTGAGCAGTGGGGCTGTAAGATAAACTTTACATTTCCCATGGTAAAACTCCATGATTACAATAATAATATTAAAAGTCTGCTCAAGCAGACAAACCCCTTTGCCATAATAACCGCAGCACATTTAAAAACAAAAGCCACAAAGGGAAATCACCAGTTAAGATACTCATGGAGATGGACAATTACCACAGCACTCTATGAAAGAGGCTTTTCAAAACAGGACATTTTAAATATATACAGGCTGATTGACTGGCTTATGATGCTGCCTGAAGAATTAACAAAACGGTTTACTGAAGACCTTATAAATTATGAGGAGAAGAAAAAAATGCCATATATAATGAGTGCAGAAAGGCTTGGCATGGAAAAAGGCTTGGAGAAAGGCCAGCTTTCCGAAGCAAAGGAAATGCTTCTAAAAGCCCTTGATACAAAATTCAGCAAAAAAGTGCCTGAAGATGTTTATAAAACGATAAACATTGTTAACAACAGGCTGTTGCTGAAAGATCTCCTTGGATCTGCTATTCTAAGCAAAGACCTGGACAATTTCAGGAAAATACTCCAGGAAATCCCCCCTGAGCAGATGCAGAAACAATAAACCGGTTTCTTTTACAATTTACAACCAGAATAAAACCCAGGGCGACAGCGTATTCTTCTGCTGCATAAAGGCTTCAAGGCCGCCATATCCAGCAAGTCTCTTTCTGTTTCAGGATTGATTTTTACCGCCAATCTGGATATAATGACAGCATTTTCATTGGCAGTATTGTGATGCAGCCAGGATAGCACGGATACTGATTTTGAATTTACGTCTTCTCTAATGCTTTAAAAACATCAGTAACGTTCATCAAAGGCTCAAGTTTCCAGGTCGACTTTTTACTCTGACAAACCTGGTCAACAACCCCTCGGCTAAAGACCGAGGGGCTTGCAAGGTAACTTGTAAGCCCGGTTGATTAGCCTAAGTCTTAACTGACTACGTTACATTGGAATATATAGTCATCCCAAGGTACTCCACAC
>JAYEJJ010000028.1:0-6564 GCA_034660495.1 Thermodesulfobacteriota bacterium
ATCGTTTCGGCCAACTGTGGGATTGGTCGAATTTAATATTTCATAAGATACTGTTATCATATCTTTATCACTGAATACAATATGGAGTTAAAACTTATTTGGACCAAACGATGATCAAGGCCAAAACATCAATACGTTCAAGCGGGAGATCAACTATTTAAGAAAATCCATCCGCCCGGCAAAAGAAGCGGTTAATAAGCTGGTTCGCCTTGATAATGATATAATTGATGAAAATACACTCCCGTTTTTAAAAGACCTGCAGGACCTGACCCATCATGCCGCAGAGGCCATTGACACCTACAGGGATCTCCTGACGGACCAGCTGAATATCTACAACTCTGTAATGGCCAACAAAATGAATGATATCATGAAAATTTTAACCATTTTTGCCGCTATTTTCATCCCCCTTACCTTTTTTGCCGGTATCTACGGCACCAATTTCGACTATTTGCCAGAACTGCACTATAAATACAGCTACTTCATTTTCTGGGGAGTCCTGATTGTAATGGCTGTTGCTCTGCTCTATTTTTTCAAACGGAAACAGTGGTTCTGACGGTCCGGTCCGGCCAGGTATGTTCAGTCGATTCATAAAATCCGGTCAGCTCATAAAATAGGGGTCAACATCAATACCCAGAAAGATATTTTTTTGTCTGGTGCGTTTACAGGTTTCAAGCATTTTCTGAACCAGACGGTTGAGCCAGTCCGCAGATCTGCTTTTCAGCAGAATCTGCCATCTGTAGCGCATTGCAATTTTTGGAATTCCCGCTTCAATGGGGCCAAGCATCTGAATAAACGCCTCATTGCCGGTTTCTTTTATTATGTTTTCACAGATCCGGCCGGTTTCCAGGGAAAACTGCCTTACTTTTTCCCTGTCTTTTCCAGATATTTTTAACTGGATTATCCTGGAAAAAGGCGGGTAGGACAGCCCTTTTCGAAAGGGGATCTCTTTGTGGTAAAATTCCCTGAAATCCTGATTTTTTGAGGCTTCAATGCTGAAATGATCCGGGCTGTATGTCTGCATGATGACTTCTCCTTTTTTGTCCCCCCTGCCCGCCCGTCCGGCGACCTGGGCCAGGAGCTGAAAGGTTCTTTCACCAGCCCTGAAATCAGGAAAATTAAGGGAAAGGTCGGCACATATCACCCCCACCAGGGTGATATGGGGAAAATCATGGCCCTTTGCCAGCATCTGGGTACCGACAATAATATCCACTGTGCGGTTTTTTACTTTTTTTAAAATAGACACAGTGGCCCCTTTTTTTGAGCCTGTGTCCTGGTCAAGCCTGGCAATGCGTGCATCGGGAAATATTGATTTCAGCATTTCCTCTATTTTTTCAGTACCAAAACCAAGGGGTTTAATACCCGTAGCACCGCAACCAGGGCATTTCATATCAAGGGGCGCTTTAAACCCGCATAAATGGCATCTGAGTTCATTTCCGTCCTTGTGCAGGGTCAAGGTAATATCGCAGAACCGGCATTTTATTGTTTCCCCACAGGCGCCACACACGGGAAAAGTAGCAAACCCTCTCCGGTTGATAAAAATCAGTGCCTGATTGCCCTGATCCAGGGTTTGTCTGATTTTCTGGCAGAGCACCGGAGTGAGGATTTTGTCCCTTCCCCTGTAGTCTTTGTAAGTTTTCAGATCCACCAGGGTAATATGGGGGAGGGGATTCTGATTAACCCGATGTCTCAGTGTCAGTTCCTGAAATTTTCCATTACATACATTAAAATAGGATTGTACACTGGGGGTGGCAGACCCCAGAATCACAGGGATACCGGCCTGCTGTGCCCGCACAACGGCCAGATCCCTTGCATTGTACCGAAGCCCGGACTCCTGTTTATAGGAAGTGTCATGCTCTTCATCAACAATAACCAGGCCTGGATTGTCAATGGGGGCAAAAATTGAGGACCGGGCGCCGATTACAATCGCGGCCTCGTGACGGGCAATTCTCTGCCACTGGTCCAGAAGCTCCCCCTGGGACAGTCCTGAATGGAGCACGGCCACACGGCTGCCGAATCTTGCCCTGAACCGTCTTTCCGTCTGGGAGATCAGAGAAATTTCAGGTACCAGAACAATGGCCCCTCTGCCCGAGGATACAACCTCGGCCACAAGGGTCATATACACTTCTGTTTTACCGCTGCCGGTTACCCCGGTGAGCAGATAGCGCTTAAACCCTGATCGTATCTCTTTTTTTACACAGTCCACAACCCGCTGCTGCTGATCTGTAAGGACCGGCGGCGTGTCCGGTTCAACAGAATCACCAAAAGGATCGCGGAATACCTGCTTTTCAACGATTTTCACATACCCGTCCCGGGCAAGGCAGTTTACAAGCCGCGGGGCGGTGGGGACGTCCTGTTTTAAATGGTTTAAGGAAATTTCCTGGTGTTTATGGACAAGGGACAATATCTTTTCGCGTTTTTTTGACAATTTTTTATTTTCAGGAGTCTGGTGCAGGCCGGGCAGAACAAATTTTTCTTTTTTCATTCTGATCCGGTCCGGTTTAAGTTCTTTTATTAAAGAAACCAGACCCTTGTCGCACATTCTTTTTACCAGTTGACGGGTACCGGAATTTTTACTGCTTTCTACAATACGCCTCAAAGAAACTGGTTTTTCACCGGAGAGGAATTCCATTATGGCAGATTCCCCCGGGGAGAGCTCTTTTTGCCTGCAGGCATTGACTCCCTCCGGGGTAATGGCGGCATAAACCACATCATGCCGGTCAAGCCCGGACGGCAGAGCGGTTTTAATCACGTCACCAATGGGATGGATATAGTAATGCGCCGTCCATTTGAAAAAAGACACCATGGATTCTGGAAACAACGGGGAATCATCAGCAAGGTCGAGAATAGATTTGGTCTGATATCCTCTGCTGTCCGTCTGCCGGGACAGAATATACCCTGTCACCCTGCGGCGGCCAAAAGGCACCAGCGCCCTCATGCCAATAACGGCTGCTGTGTCAAGGTGTTCAGGAACCCTGTATATATATGTGCCGTAAACGGGAAGGGCAACGGCAATTTCAAGAAATTCTGCTTTTTCCATGGATTGGTTTGACCATAAAAAAAGAAAAAGATCAATCCTGATTTTTACACTGATTCTTTCCGTATCATCAGCATATTTTTTCTACGGGCCGTCTCTCAGGTACGTACTCGGCTTCAATTTCTTTGTTGTGAAGAGCCTTTGACACATAAAGTCCGCAAAAACAGGCGCCGTATTCTTCAAGATCCTGTTCTCTGTAGTCACAGGGGCAGATAATGTCTTTGTCGTTTTCCCTGTTTCCACAAGCAAGACGGCATGGACAGGCCATGTATCCGTACCGTTCATTGTTCTCAAGCAAGGCATCGAGCAGTTCAAACACAAGGTCCTTGTCTTTATTAAAATAAATGTCTTTTTTTTTCCTGGGACTTTTTTAATGTTTCATAGAGTTTTTGTGTATCCATATTACTCAAGCCCGAGGGCCTCCTTTATCTGATTTTCATGAAATCCTACGATTACCTCATAGTCGATACATATGGTGGGAAACGAACACCTTGGATTAATTTTTTTAATATCCTCAATCACCTTCTGCCGTTCCTCTCCTTTAAGTAAGTCAACCTCAACAGACTCATAACTAACATCCAGATCGTTCAACAATTTTTTGGTTGACTTGCAGTGGCTGCAGGTGCTTATGGTATACAAAAATACCTTATTGTCATTCATCATCATCTCCCTGACTGTTTGGTTTTAAAATAAAAAGAACAAGTTATCCCAGACTACGGGTTTTCAGCAGGGGGTGCCTGAATTAAAATAAAAAAAAATTTTGTATATCTGGCCTGTATTTTGCTGTCTGTATTTTAATCAATATAATTCTGGTAATTTTTGTGCTTTTGGTACTTGATGATCAAATTTGATCACCGCTTGTAAATTTGATCACCGCTTGTGAACTGATAGTGGTCAACACCATACTTTGCACACGATTATCTCAAACTCTCAACAATTTCTGTGTAATTTTTAAATTACCGTATGCAAAGTATGGTGTCGATCACTGTGAATAACATTTTTTCCACCAAATGGAAAGCATTGCTTATGCAAAAAAAATCACCATAATTACTGGCGATCAAGCCAGCCAGGGGATTGAGACCACAGGGGCTCTTCTGGCAAAGGCCTGTCACCATAATGGGTTGTATCTTTTTTCATTTGAGACATTTGCTCAACAGGATACATAAGTGTATCAGGAAAATGAAAGCGGATGTACAAGACCCGATATCAAGAACCATGTAAACGCAGTGGTTTCATTGTAAACGCATTGGTTTCATAAGGGTCTTGAAGGAGGTACGTATGAACACACAATCACGAGTTAAATATGGTATTGTTTTAACGGCAGTCCTTGCCGGATTGATGATCACTGCGCAAACAGGACATAACAATGAATCTAATGAGGCGATTATGAAAGAAAATGTGAGGTATGACACAGCAACGGTTGCAGGAGGGTATTTCTGGTGTATAGAAGCGGCCTTTGAAAAAGTCAACGGCGTAGTTGACGCGGTTTCCGGGTATACGGGGGGACATGTGGAAAATCCGACATACGAACAGGTCACCTCCGGTAGAACAGGTCACTATGAAGCAGTCCAGGTCTGTTTTGATCCGGATATTATTTCTTATTATGACATTTTATCCGTGCTGTTTGGGCAGATTGACCCGACAGACAATTCAGGATCTTTTGTAGACAGGGGATCTCAATACCGGTCTGCCGTATTTTACCACAATGACGACCAGAAACAACAGGCGCTGGCCCTCATAGATGATATCAATGCATCCGGCCTGTTTGACAAAAAAGTGGTGACAGAGGTCCTGCCCTTTGATCGGTTTTACAAGGCAGAAGCATATCACCAGGAGTACCACAAACGAAATCAAAGCCAGTATAATTTATACCGGTCACGATCCGGCCGGGACAATTTCATTGAAAACGCCTGGGCAGAAAAGCATAAGGTTTTTGAAAGGTCCAGCTGGGTCAAACCAACGGATGAGGAATTAAGAGAACGGCTAACGGATCTGCAATACCATGTCACCCAGGAAAACGGAACGGAAAGAGCCTTTGACAATGCATACTGGGACAATAAGGAACAGGGCATTTATGTTGATGTGGTTCCAAATGAACCGCTCTTCAGCTCCACGGATAAATACCCGTCCGGTTCAGGATGGCCGAGTTTTACAAAGCCCATTGAAAAAAATGCTGTCGTGGAAAAAAACGGATCATTCATTGTTCATGAAGCGGGTTGAAATCCGGAGCAAAATGGCAGACTCCCATCTCGGCCATGTGTTTAATGATGGTCCGCCCCCCACTGGACTTGAGGTATTGCATAAATTCCGCAGCCATGACATTCATACCTGTAGAGGATCTGGATCAATATGGACTGGAAAAGTACAAGGGGCTATTTCTCAACGGCCCCCAATAGGTCATCAATATCAGGATGATCACTGGGTTTAGAGCCGGCAAAAAAATAACGGACGACCCCTGAAACATCGATCACAAGAGATCCCCCAAGCTGCAAGGCACTGCCCTGAACCGACCCCTGGCGGTGTCCTTGCTTTAACGCTGATGCTGCTTTAAACACAGCCCTTATATTCATAAAGCCCCTTAATCCGTTTGAAAACCCTAAAACCGAAAACACGGTCAAAGAAGGATCAGAAAAAAGCAGGCCATGATACCCGGTTTTTTCACGAAATTCCGGGAAGTGCCGGGGATCACCCGATCCTATTACAACCAAATCGGCATTTCTGCCTTCAAACCAATGGGCATTCCGGGCAAGGTCAGCTACCTGCTGACGGCAGAAGACTCAGCCAAAATGTCTGACAAACACAAGAACGGCTGTTCTTTCACGCCAAAGGGAGGATAATGCGACCTGTTCTCTCTGCCCATTTAAAACACTTAATTCACCAAAATCTTCAGTTGAAATCCCCTTGTATTCCATTGGCTAGCTCCTTGTTTATACGACGGATTCTCTGTCATGAGACAACATACCAAAAAAGGGATGGTCAGTGATTCTTAATTGAGATTTTTTCCCTGGTCAGACTTCTTCAAATTTGCTTGAAGTATATTAAAATTTTTTGGGCAGTCAGGGCATATATAACCCACTGGAATTTCAGTACCTATATAATATTCACATAATCGCTGTCAATAATTTCAGGAAGTTATAAGCAGCAAAAATAAACAAATGTCCAATTTTCCTTAAATTTTGTATAACAAATCATTTTAGGCAGTTATGTTACGGCGCTTTTTTATTTGAAGAGGTCTGCTGGTGGAATTAAGGTCCCTTTAACTTTTCCTCGATACAGAACAGTGACATGTTCATTTCTATCAAGCGCTTTAAGCACATCATTCATTTTATATCTCAAATCGACAATAGTCGCTTTCATAAGATTCCTCCAAAATTTTATGCATCCTTAAATTATACATTACAGGAATAATATGGCATGTGTCACATAAAAACACACCTTATAACACATTAATACCCTTTCGTCATAAAAATCCAACTTTTTCTCCATTATCCGCAACGCACTTAATCAAATTGTTGATATTTAGGAACCAG
>JAYEJJ010000029.1:0-6487 GCA_034660495.1 Thermodesulfobacteriota bacterium
GAGTACCTTGGGATGACTATATATTCCAATGTAACGTAGCCACCAATTTTTCTGTGGCTTAGGCTAATCAACCGGGCTTACAAGTTGCCTTGCAAGCCCCTGAGTCTTTAGCTCAGGGGTTGTTGACCTGGGGTTGACTCATGTCGTTAATCGTTGTGTTGACAGCATCTAAATATGCGGCGATCAATTCGTGATCCTGGAGTGTTGATGCATATTGCGATGCCTTGTAAACCAGTTCCCTGATTTTTTCAAAATCAGCGGGCGAGGTGTTCTTCATCAATTCGTCTGCCTGATCAAGGTAAAAATTAAATGGAATGGGAAGGACTTCGTGCCGGGTATAAACCGGTTTTATGTCACCTGAAAAATCCACGCCTTCAAGAAAGGCTATTTGGGTTTTGTTTAGGGGTGAAAAGCACCCTTTCCATAGTTCAAGTCCGTTTTCAGTCTGGTTTATGTAAAATTTCTGTGAGTTTGTAATGCTTGCTGAGATGGCAAGGACAATGAGAACCGCCAGACAGATTAGGGCCGCAGCAAGGCCTTTACTGATCCTCGGTTTGTCGGGTTCCATAGATGCCTTTTGGGCTTTTTCTGCTTCTTTTTCTTCAGCCAGGCGAACTTCCTCTGCCTCTTTTGCAGCGATTTCCCTGATCACGGCCATTGTTTTTTTTGCTCTTTCTCTGGCCAGTCGCGCTTCTTCTTTCTTTTTTGCCTTTTCCTCAGCAATGCGCTTTTCTTCAGCCAGGCGCTCTTCTTCTTCCTTTCTGGCCTTTTCTTCAGCAATGCGCTTTTCCTCAGCCAGGCGCTCTTCTTCTTCCTTTCTGGCCTTTTCTTCAGCCAGGCGCTTTTCCTCAGCCAGGCGTTCCTCTTCTTCCTTTTTTGCCTTTTCCTCGGCAATGCGTTTTTCTTCAGCCATACGTTCCTCTTCCTCCTTTTTTGCCTTTTCCTCGGCAATGCGCTTTTCTTCAGCCAGGCGTTCCTCTTCTTCCTTTCTGGCCTTTTCTTCAGCAATGCGCTTTTCCTCAGCCAGGCGCTCTTCTTCTTCCTTTCTGGCCTTTTCTTCGGCAATGCGCTTTTCTTCAGCCAGGCGTGCCTCTTCTTCCTTTCTGGCCTTTTCTTCGGCAATGCGCTTTTCCTCAGCCAGGCGTTCCTCTTCTTCCTTTTTTGCCTTTTCTTCAGCAATGCGCTTTTCCTCAGCCAGGCGCTCTTCTTCTTCCTTTCTGGCCTTTTCTTCGGCAATGCGCTTTTCCTCAGCCAGGCGCTCTTCTTCTTCCTTTCTGGCCTTTTCTTCGGCAATGCGCTTTTCCTCAGCCAGGCGTGCCTCTTCTTCCTTTTTTGCCTTTTCCTCGGCAATGCGTTTTTCTTCAGCCATACGTTCCTCTTCCTCCTTTTTTGCCTTTTCCCCGGCTAATTTTGCCTGATCATCTGCATTGTTTTCTTTTACAGACTGGTTTTTGGGGGCTTCTTTTTGGGCAGCAGACTCTTTTTTGTCTGGTGCAGCTGTTTTTTCAGTGGAGGTTTTAGATGACGGCGCTTTTTTTGCGCCCTTTTTTATGGTATTCTTTTTTGGGGTTTTATCTGAAGTTTTCTGCGTTTTAGTTTTGTCTGTATCTTTTTTTTCTGTTTTCTTTTTTCTGTTTTTTTTTTTTGCCACGTCGCATATCCCCTTTTTAGATTTTATTATGTTTGAATTTTATTAGGATTATATATAGAATTAAAAATATTTTGTAAATAGTTTTATATGAATGTCATCAGCCGTCAGCCATCAGTACTCAGCTAACAGCTAAAGGCTAACAGCTAACAGCTAAAGGCTAACAGCTAAAAGCTTTCATGCTTTGTTGTGCCTGTCAAGGCATGGCCGTTATATGAATGATATCAGCCATCAGTCTTCAGCTTCCAGTAAATAATTACAAATTTTTTTGCTGGTTACTGAAAGCTGATGAGGGATTGTTTTTTGCTCGATTATCAAGTTTTTCTATGGAAGAACCGATTAAGAGCAGCCGGTGAGGGCGGCCCTGTTTCAAAAAAAGGATGATCGAGTTTCATGATTTGCTGCACCTTAGGGATATGGCAGTCCGTTCATGAATTTAAACAGTGGAGAAACAGTGAATAAACTTGAATTTCTTGAAAAAAGGCTTAAAGCCCTTAACTCCTTTGCCATTGGCTTTTCAGGCGGCGTTGACAGCATGTTTCTTGCTGCATTGGCTGGGAAAATCAGCGGGATCAAGGCAGTTGCGGTAACCATTGTTTCAGCATTTATGTCAAAGACGGATATGGATCATGCTCAAACAATGGCAGGGCAGCTGGGGCTGGATCATCGCATGATTTATGCAGACCTTTGCGACATCCCTGATATCAGGAAGAATTCAAAGGATCGGTGTTATTTTTGTAAAAAAAAAATGTTTTCACTTATAAAAGAAAACCTGCACGGGGTTGACACTGTTCTTCACGGGGCAAACACGGATGATTTAAAGGAATTTAGACCGGGGTTAAACGCTGCACATGAAATGGGAATTATTGCTCCCCTTGTTGATGCAGGGTTGAGCAAGGCAGAGATTCGGATGTGTTCAAAGGATATGGGCCTTGAAACATGGGATATGCCGTCACAGTCCTGCCTGGCCACCAGAATCCCTTATGGAATGACGATAACCTGTGAAAAACTTGCCAGGGTTGAAGAAAGTGAGGCTTTTCTGTCCGCTCTGGGGTTTAGAAATCTCAGGGTCCGCTGTTATGGGGATATGGCCAGATTGGAACTGGATGCAGACGGGTTTGAAAGAATTTGGAAAAACCAGAATCGTGAGAAAATTTTAGCGGCATTGAAACAGATCGGTTTTTTACATATTGCCCTTGACCTGGAAGGGTATGTATCAGGAAAAATGAACCGGCACTGATCATGCATCTCTCTCATGCAGGATAGAACCTTTTCAGGGATATTTAGGGATCGGTGGGGGGAGGCATTGGGTAATTGATGCTTCTACCCGGAAGTAATAACCCGGGGATAATAAGTACGGGCAAACCAGAGTGAATTTTTCTGTTCAGGGGCAGAGGGGTTTTTGCACAAGGTTAAATATGCAGAAGTTCCTGTGTTTTTTTCTGCAGAACCTCTTTGGAAACCGGTTTGGTAAGAAAATGATCCACCCCTGCTTCTGTTGCCTGATCCTTCTGGGATTTTTCAGATTCTGTGGTGACAAGTATGATGGGGATGGCCGCGGATATATGTTTTCTTATGTATCGTGTAAGCTCTATTCCGTTTCTGCCGGGCATGTTCATGTCCGTTATAATCAGGTCAAAGGTATTGTCAATGCGTATTTTTTCAATGGCATCATTGCCGTTTTCAGCAGTGACAACATGAAAACAGGCCATGGATAATACCGATTGATACAGGTTGAGAACTGCCTTTGAATCATCTACAGCCAAAATTCTGCCCTTTATTTCCGGAAGGGTTTTAAGTACCCTGTTCAAGAGCATTTCAGCCCCCTTTCTCACAGATTCTGTTTTTATTTGGGTGCACGCGTTGAGAAAGGTCTGTATGGTGTCTCTGTTTTTTGAATCCTTGATTGTTTTGATAATATCAATAAGGGTCTGGCTGGAGCGATAAAGGGAGTTGAATACATGAACCGCTTTCATGTCTGAAATGGCTGAAATAATATTTTTTCTAATTTCCCGGTCCGTTTCCATCACACGGATAAGTGATTCATGGCGGACCTGGTCGTTTTGATCAAGGCCCTGTACTGAAGCGCATACCACACTGTAATCCCTGTCAATAGTTCCCCTGAGCAGTTCCTCGACGGCCTTTTCAGAGCCGATTTTTCCCAGAGCCTCATAAACGCTGAACCTTATGTTTGGATTATCATGAGTGGAAATTCTGCACAGGGGATCTTCAGCCCCGGAATCTCCAATTTCTCCGAGAATATTTGAGGCTATGATGATCTCATCATCATTGGAAGAAGAGAGGCGGGTGCACAGCAGCGGTACAGTGCTGGATCCTGTGGAAATCAGGGAGGTGGCAACCGCTTTCCTGATCTGGGGGTTTTTGTTGTGTATATGAAGGACAAGCGCTTTTAGAGCTGTTTCGCCGCCGGTTTTTCCCAAAGCTTCGGCTGCTGCATAGGCCTTGATCTCTTCACTGCTTTCCAGGTGAGCGGCAAGCACCGGGTTTGCCTTTTCCGGGTTTTGACCGGAAAGGGCAGTGATGGCGGCCAGGCTTATCAGGATATTTTTGTGTCTGGAAAATTTTTCAAGCACAGGGATTATTTTCGGATAGTTGATTTTTCTAAATACCGACAATATATTGGGGATAAGCGCTGGCTCGCGGTTTATTTTCAAAGACAGGATCAGATAGGGAGCTGCCTGTGAAAGCCTTTTTTCTTCAATCAGGGAAGCGCAGAGATTGACAGCGCCGGTATCTCCAGTTAAAAGCCCGAAGAGCAGAAAATTGATATTCTGATTCAGTTGTTTTCTGAGAACATCGGAAACCACGGATATGAGCGCCTGGTCACTTTCAGGGGCATCAAGGTATCTGAAAAGGATGCAGACGGATTCATTGTCCCCTTTTTCCTCAAGCCTTTTTATTTCGTTAAAAGCCTCGGCAAAATCCATGTTGAACAGCGCAGGCCTGGGGGGCTGAATAAAATCCTTTGGTTTGTCCTCACTGCATTGATGGATAACAGCTTTGATTTCTTGACCTGTTGCAGGTTTTTTTATGCAGGATATCAGGTTGACGGACGTGTATCTGTGTGCCAGATCCTCTGATGTTTTTTTTGCCAGACCAATGCACCAGACCTTGCCTGGGGATAATTCAGAAGTGGTTTCAAGCTGTTGCAGGGCTTTGCGGTCAATATTGTCCAGATCAATGAGAATAAGGTCTGCTGTATGTGCTGATATTTCAGAAAAAAGCCGGTCTGCACTGGAAGGGGCAGTTACCTTAACACCTTTTTCTGGAAGCATTGTCTCAAGGATAGACCGGGTAAGCGTAATCTGTTCAACAATTAAGATTTTTGTTTTTTCCGCCATGAATCAGGTCTTTATTTATCCGGTTATTTCCAGGTCATTGAAAAAATATCCGATCTCAAAGGCAGCTGTTTCTGGTGAATCAGATCCGTGGACCACATTTTTTTCAATATCTGTTGCAAATTCCCGTCTGATGGTCCCTTCTTCAGCTTCCTTATAATTGGTCGCGCCCATTAGTTTGCGGTTCCTGGCAATCACATCTTCTCCTTCCAGAACCATTGCCACAATGGGGCCTGACGTCATGAATTCAGTGAGGCTGTTGAAAAACGGCTTTTCTCGGTGAACAGCATAAAATTCCTGGGCCTGTTTCCGGGTAAGATGGATTTTTTTCATGGCTGCAATTTTGATTTTGTTTTTTTCAAACCGGCTTATAATTTCACCAATAAGATTCTTTTCAACGCCGTCTGGTTTGATCAGAGATAAGGTTCTTTCCAAGGGGATTCCTTTTTAAAATTAAGTTTAAATTGTTTGCACTCGATCATCAAGTAGTTTAAATAGCGCCGCTGGGGGCTCTTAATCGGTTTTTCCATAGAAAAACAAGGTCATCGAGTTACAGTCCTTTTGTTCAGACAGAGAAAAATATCACAGATCCTTCTTCCAAGTCAACTTAACTTATGGCTTTCAGGGATCTGTAAGAAAATAATATACGTATATTGCGCAGGCCAATTTGTATGAGCGGGTTGTTCGTCTTCAAGGCGCGGTAATGGGGGTATATTGAAATATATCCCATTGGCGCAGCGCAGGAGACGGGCAAAAAGACAAGCAAGATGCGTGGATTGTTTTTTGGAAGACCTCTTAAGTCAACTCATATATGGATTCTGGGTTATCCTTGACATTTGACAGCAGTATGCTTACAATACACTTTTCAGATTTAATTCTGGGTAAATTTAAAAAAACAATATGACCAAGGAGATGATGCAATGATTGATATGACAGAGACTGCAAAACAGCAGATCCAGGAATACTTTAAAGGAAAAGAGCCCAGTCCTATCAGGATTTTTCTTAATTCCGGCGGCTGAGGCGGACCATCCCTTGCCATGGCTCTGGATGAGCCTAAGGAAACAGATGATGTTTATGATGTAAAAGGATTTAAGTTTGTTGTTGATAAGGATTTTATGAGACAGGCTCAGATCATTAAAATTGATTTCACAGGCATGGGGTTCCACCTGGACTCAAAAATTGAATTCAAGCCTTCTCCATGCGGCAGCTGCAGCAGCGCTGGTTCCTGTTGCTGATTGTTTATCCGGTTAATTCCAGATAAAAGGGTACTCCTGATTAAGGGAGTGTCCTTTTTGTTTTTTGACTTTTGTTTTCATTTCCTTGACCAAATCCTGCCGTCGTGGTACTTTCATCATCGTCAACAACCCCTGAGCTAAAGACTCAGGGGCTTGCAAGGCAACTTGTAAGCCCGGTTGATTAGCCTAAGCCACAGAAAAATTGGTGGCTACGTTACATTGGAATATATAGTCATCCCAAGGTA
>JAYEJJ010000030.1:0-6473 GCA_034660495.1 Thermodesulfobacteriota bacterium
ACTGGTTCCTAAATATCAACAATTTGATTAAGTGCGTTGCGGATAATGGAGAAAAAGTTGGATTTTTATGACGAAAGGGTATTAATGTGTTATAAGGTGTGTTTTTATGTGACACATGCCATATGATATATGAATATGAAAAAGGGGATGCCATGAATGAAAATAGAATAAAGAGAATTCCTTATGGCAAAGGTGATTTTGAAGCCGTCAATGCACAGGATGACTATTACGTTGATAAAACGATGTTCATTCCTAAGATTGAGATGCTCCCTTTTGTCTTTCTGATCCGTCCCCGGCGGTTCGGAAAGACGCTATTCCTCTCCATGCTCCACTCCTACTACGACATCAGAAAAAAGGATCGCTTCAAGGATTTTTACAAGGACACCTGGATATATGACCACCCCACCCCGGAACGGGGGAAGTACATGATTCTTGATTTCAATTTTTCTGCGGTGGTAAAGGATAGAGAGAAGGTTCAGGACAATTTCAATTTTTACTGCAATGTGAAAATCGATGATTTTTTGGAACGTTACAGCCACTATATCCCCGAGGGATTACTGGGTAAGATGAATGGCATCAAAACATCGTCTGAAAAATTGCAGATCATTTCAAGCGGGTTGAAAGAGAGTGAGATCAAGCTTTATCTGCTCATCGATGAGTACGACAATTTTGCAAATTCTCTTCTTGCCGAATATGGTCCCTCTGAATACAGAAAATTGACCCGCCAGGCCGGTTATTTCAAGCAGTTTTTTACCCACCTCAAGGAGATGGCGTCGGGCAGTGACGCCGGGCTTGGTCGGATGTTCATCACCGGTGTGTCACCTGTGACCCTGGATGATATCACCAGTGGGTTCAATATCGGGGACAACATCTCCATTGAAGATCAGTACAACGAAATTCTGGGCTTTACCGAAGACGATGTCTTGAAGATGATTGATTATTACACAGATGCCGGGCTTTTTCATATCGATAAAGCTCAGGCCGTCGAAATTATGAAAACGTGGTATGGAGACTATCTTTTTTCTGAAAATAGTGCAGTGACACTTTTTAATACCGATGCTGTGCTCTATTTCGTTCAGAAATCTTTTCATCAGAAAAGCGTCATTCGTTATTTGATCGATGACAACCTGCGCATGGATTACGGCAAACTCAGGTATCTCATTGTTCTGGATCAGCGCTTAAACGGTAATTTCAGCAGGCTTAAGGAGATCATCGAAAACCGCAGCATTGTTTCAACAATCAAGCGAAGCTTTCCCTATGAGAAACTTGCGGACTCCGGCAATTTTATTTCTCTTCTTTACTTTTTTGGACTGCTCACTTTCAAGGGCACTTTTAACAGAGGCGATCCGGTTCTGACGATACCCAACGAGACCATCCAAAAATTAATGTACGAGTATATTTGTGAATCCTATGAGGATGTGGATGTTTTCAGGGTCGATATGTATTGTCTGAGAGAAAAATTCAGAACGCTGGCCTATGATGGCAAGATGGAGCCTTTGTTCAACTTTCTTGCATATGAGATCAATCGGCAGACGAGAATACGGGACTATCTCCAGGGAGAAAAGGTAATCCAGGACTTTTTCATGGCCTATTTTGGTCTGTTTGATTTTTATCTCTCCCTTTCCGAGGAAGAGCTGAACAAAGGGTATGCCGATATCGTACTAAAACCATTTTGTCATAAATATCCCGATATCGGTTATGGATGGCTCTTTGAGTTCAAATATATTAGAAGATCCAAAACAACGCATAAGCAGACGAGAGACGGTAAGGACAAACAAGAGCGTTGCATTGAGCCGAAGCGCCATGAGGCGCTTGAAAAGAATATCCACGAAAAGGTCAATGAGGCAAGGAAACAGCTCGCTCAATATGGAAACAGCGACGATGCCGCTCTAAAAAAAATGCTGCATGCTGCTCCCTATGGCAACGTGAAGATCAAGAAGGGAATTGTGGTGTTTCATGGGTGGGAGCTGGTGCATATCAGTGATGAAGGTGAACTTTGAAATTGATTGGGAGCTTTTTTATGAGACGATTTATATTGCAAGCAACCGAGTTCCCATCCACTCAGAATCTAAAATTAGAATTGCTGAACAGGAGTCTGTTTAATCCGAGACTGGTTCAGGGCGTTTCGATTTGACATGTAAGTGCCCGGGAAGAACCTCTGTCCGGATAATCTAAAATGCTTTGCTTTTGCCATAAACCTGTTGTAACATATGCCTGTATTGGCGGCTTGACAGCTATTAATCTGTTATTTCATTAGAAAAAGCTTGATCAACGAGTAAGTGAAAATATCGGATATCTTAAGATTGTGGAGAGGGTCAGGAGTTGAGGATATGAGGACCAGGGTGTTGGTTTTGGGGGGCGCGTGTGCCTTTGTTTTTACACTTCTTCTGCTGTTTCGCCTGGATATCATCGACCGGGGCAGTCAGACATTACTTCAGGGCCCTGACACATCCATACAAAAAATGTCAACAGAGGATTCATGGAAGGCTGTGTTTCAGGACAGGGAAAAAATCGGTTATTCCCATGAAAAAATTGAAGAACAGCCTGGCGGATATAAGATTTTCAACAAAACCGTGATGACACTGACCACCATGGGTTTGGCCCAGACCCTTTCTATTATATCAGAGAGCCGTACATCTGAGGATTTTTCCTTAAAGGACTTTACGTTCACCATATCTTCCGGTCGTTTTGATTTTACAGTCAAAGGAGAAATCAATTCCACCACCCTGAACATTACGACATCAGAAACAAAAGGCTCCTGTGAGCATCCTCTGAAAGTAAAGCTCAACAGCCCTTTGTATCTGCCTTCAGCTTTAAATTCTGTCCTGGCAAATCAAACAGCGCACCATACAGAACCTGTTTCTGTCATGGTGTTTGATCCCTCTACCATGACCCGGGTACCGGTGACAATAAAGAGGATTGGAGAAGAAACCATTGATGTCATGGGCAGACAGACCAAGACAACAAAACTTGCGCTGTCTTTTAAAGGGATGATTCAGTATGCATGGATCACATCCCAGGGAGAGGTGGTAAAGGAAAAAGGAATTCTCGGCATAACACTGGTTAAAAGTGACAGACAGTCCGCCATAAAGGGGATAAAAGCAGGTATGGATCTGACACAGACAGCAGGGATTAAATCCAGCGTTTCAATTCCTTTTCCTGAAACCCTTACCTCTCTTCAGGTAAAAATTTCAGGGATAGAGACACAGAACCTTGACCTGAACGGCGGCCGTCAGACCTTTGAGAATAATGTTCTTACCATTTTAAAAGAACAGCCGGGCCAGGGTGACATAAAAAAGACAGCCCTTAATCTTGAGCGGTTTTTAACCCCTGGTCCCTTTATTCAGTCCGATCATCCTGACATACAGGGACTTGCCGATCAACTGGTGAAACAGGAAGCGCCGGCCATGGAAAAGATTCAACGAATCATGGCCTGGATGGAAAAAAATATTGAAAAAAAACCGGTGCTTTCCCTGCCGTCTGCCCTTTCCACCCTGAAAAACCGGTCAGGGGACTGCAATGAGCATGCCGTGCTCTTTGCCGCACTTGCCAGAGCCTTGAACATTCCAGCAGGGATTGAGACCGGGCTGGTCTATTTAAACGGCACTTTTTTTTACCATGCCTGGAACCGGGTCTATATCAACGGCTGGATCACAGTGGATGCCCTTTTCAATCAGATTCCTGCAGATGTGACCCACATCAGGCTTGCCGCCAGTGACGGCGCAATGGACCTGGATCTCCTTGCGGTATTCGGCAGGCTGGAAATGAAAGTACTGGCCCGGAATCAGGGATCTGGAAGAAAATAGATAAAAAGGCAAGCAGGATGTATAAGTTATTTTCACTTGCTGCCTTAGACCTGAATCATAAAGAGATGAACCAGACCATGATTGAATTAACTGAGCTGAGCAAAAAATACGGCAGTTTTCTGGCTGTGGATAGATTGACCCTGTCCATTCCACCAGGGGAAGTGTTTGGTTTTATCGGACCCAACGGCGCAGGCAAAACCACCACCATACAGATGATTTCAGGATTGATACGCCCGACATCAGGCCGGGTTCGCATTAAGGGGAGTGACATGGGAAAAGATCCTGTGGCAGCCAAAGGGAAAATCGGTTTTATTCCGGACCGGCCCTATCTTTATGAAAAACTCACGGCAATGGAATTTTTAAAATTTACAGCAGATCTGTTTTCCGTTGACAAAAGCAGATTTAACGCAAAGGCGTCTGCCCTGCTTTCCACTTTTTCCCTGACCCAGTGGGCGGATGAGCTCATTGAATCCTTTTCCCACGGCATGAAGCAGCGCCTGATCATGGCCGCTGCCCTGGTCCATGACCCTGAGATTATTGTTGTGGATGAACCCATGGTGGGACTGGATCCCCAGGCCATCACCCTGGTAAAACAGATCCTTAGGGATTTTGCCGACAAAGGCGGCGCTGTGTTCCTTTCCACCCATACCCTGCACATTGCCCAGGATCTGTGCGACCGCATCGGGTTGATCAACAAAGGCAGGCTGGCCGCCCTTGGAAGTGTCAGCGAGCTCAAGTCCGTTGCCGGGACAGACAATGAAGACCTTGAGGATCTCTTTATGGCCCTGACTAAATAAAAAAATGATCATTTTGGAAAGATAAACAGATGAAAAAAACAGCAGCGCTTTTAAAGCCCAGATGGTGGGCATTGAAAAATACGGGATTTGGAAAGGGCAGCAGACAGAAGCGTGCATCTGCCAGGATCAGGTTTCTGGTGCTGTTTTTCATCGGGGCTGTTTTCTGGCCGGGGATTTTCTGGGTATCTTTAAGGGTGCTGTCCTATTTTTCAGGCATTGAGGAACTGGGAGACATTCTGGCCTTTAAACTCTTGTCCATTCTCCTGGTCACCCTGTTTTCCCTGCTGATATTCAGCAGTCTTATTGTTCTTTTGTCCAAGCTCTATCTGTCAAAGGATCTGCTTCTCGTGCATGCCATGCCTGTAAAGGCCTGGAAAATTTTTATGGCCAGGTGGACTGAAAGTCTTTTTGACAGCTCCTGGATGGCCACCCTTTATTTTTTTCCCATTATTGCAGCCTATGGCGTGGTTTATCAGGGTGGCTGGTTTTTCTATCTGTTTTCTTTTTCTTCCCTGGCTGTTTTAGCTGTAATGGCATGTGCCCTCAGTGCGCTGATCATCATGGCCGCAGTGGTTCTGGTGCCTGCCAGCCGCATCCGTACCATTTTCGTGTTTGTGGGTCTGTCTTTGTTTATCGCCCTGTATATCGGCATCCGGGTATTAAAGCCGGAAAGGATGGTGGATCCTGAGGCGTTCAGCGCTGTTCTGCTCTATTTGAAATCCATGCAGACCCCTGCGTCTCCTTTACTGCCCAGCACCTGGATCATGGATGCCATTACCTCATCCCTTGACGGATCATGGGCAGCCGCCTGTTTCCATATGGCACTGGCCATGAGCGGGTCAGGGGTTTTGGTGTTTATTATGATTTTTACAGCTGATCTGATTTATTTTAACGGGGTGTCCCGGTCAAAAAGCGCAGCAGCAAGACTGTTCAAAAAAAGGCGCCTGGAAATTGTTCCTTTGAATTTTTTCCCAGGCCCGGTCAAAGCCCTTGCCGTAAAAGAGATCAAAACTTTTTTCCGGGATCAGACCCAGTGGTCCCAGCTTTTTTTGATTGCTGCCCTCATGGGAATCTATATCTACAATTTCAAGGTCCTGCCCATTGAAAAATCCCCCATTGAGACGGTGTATCTCCAGAATCTGCTGTCCTTTCTCAACATGGGCCTGGCCTTTTTCGTGTTAACAGCCCTTGCCGGGCGGTTTGTCTTTCCTGCGGTCAGTATGGAGAGTCAGTCCTTCTGGCTGGTTCAGGCAAGCCCTGTCACACCCGGACTGTTTCTGGGGGTAAAGTTTGCTGTGTATTGTCTGCCGTTGTTTATCATGACGCTTTTTCTCATTATTATTACAAATCTGCTGCTAAATGCAGTACCGATGATGGTTTTGCTCTCCATTGTCAATGTCTGCTTTATTGTTCCAGGCGTTGTTTCCTTAGGCCTTGGCCTTGGGGCAGGGTTTGCCGATTTTAAGTCGGAAAATCCCGGTCAGATGGTGAGCAGTTACGGCGGGCTTTTGTTTATGGCGGCCAGCGCCGTGTTTATCGGCAGTGTGATTCTGCTTGAGGCTGGTCCTGTCCATGCCCTTTTCATGGCACGAATTCATCACAGGCCCCTTTCTTCCCTGGAAATTGCCTGGTTTGTGATTGCTTTCGGCCTTGCCGCTGTTATCTGCGCTGCTGCCGCTGTCCTGCCCCTGCGGTTCGGCGAAAAAAAACTTAACTTTTCCTGAATATGTATAGGGTTTTATCCTGGGGTGTCTAAAAACCCCGCTTTTGAGCCCCTTTTTTTGTTCACTTTTTGGGCCTGGTAAAATTAGCTGAAACGCTTGCTCTGTCTACCTTTACAGCAAATTAAAGAGGCCCAAAAAACAACTAA
>JAYEJJ010000031.1:0-26012 GCA_034660495.1 Thermodesulfobacteriota bacterium
GACCGCTTGAAACAGGAAGGCACAAGGTCAAGATATTTTGACCGTGAGATGAAAAAATTATTAAAAGATAAGAAAAACAGGCATCCTTCATATCACCTCAAAAGTACTTTACACTCTTTTGGGGAACTCCCTATTAAATAGGAAGTGGCTCCATAAAGTGTAAAGTACTTATGAAGGATGCCGAAAAAACACATAACAAAAAAATGCAGCGGACGCAAAAAGCCGCACCGCTGATTTTGACGTTATCAAGTTTTTATGGAAGGGCCGATTAAGAGCCCCCAGCGGTATTCAAAAAACCTAATGATCGAGTAACAGATAAGGTGAAAAAATGGACTTGAACAATATTAATACTGAAATTGAAACCCTTGGAGAGGCAAAGATCATATCGCCCCTTCAAATGCAGTCAACCAAAAACCAGGAAAAAAGATTTGTTTCAGATAATGACAGGGTGCTTATTGATGTTCAGAAAAAAAACATTGACATGATCCTGAAAAAAGAAATGGATCTGCCCAGTTTTGATCAGGCAGGCCCCAGAAAAAAAATCTACTTTGATCCAAGCAAACTCAAATGCGCCATTGTCACCTGCGGAGGCCTCTGTCCCGGACTGAACGATATTATCCGGTCAGTGGTGCTGGAACTCTACCACTGCTACGGTGTGAGAAATATTTACGGCATCAGATACGGGCTTCAGGGGTTTATCCCTGAATACGAACATGATATTATGAACCTCACACCCAAGGCTGTTTCAAACATACTTGTCATGGGGGGCAGCATACTCGGCTCATCCAGAGGCACCCAGGACATAAGCGTTATTGTTGACTGCCTTGAAAGAATGAATGCCGGCATCCTGTTTATGGTCGGGGGTGACGGCACCCTTGTTGCCGCCAAAAAAATAGCCGGTGAAATCACGGAAAGGAATCTTAAAATCTCTGTTGTGGGAATCCCGAAAACCATAGACAATGATATCTATCTGGTATCAAGATCCTTTGGTTTTGATACCGCTGTTGACGTTGCCACGGATGCCATTAAAGGGGCCCACAATGAAGCAGAGGCCTACCCCAACGGCATAGGTCTTATCAAGCTCATGGGAAGGCATTCCGGATTTCTTGCCGCAACTGCGGCCCTGGCCCAGCAGGATGCAAATTTTGTTCTCATACCTGAAATCAATATTGATCTCCATGGAGAAGCAGGCCTTCTCAAATCCCTGGAACGCCGCCTTAAAGAAAGAAAACATGCGGTTATCATTGTGGCTGAAGGGGCTGGACAGCATTTTTTCAAGGATACCACCAATGAGTATGATGCCTCCGGAAATATCAAGCTTCAGGATATCGGTCCCTTTTTAAAAAATACCATTGTTGACTGGTTTTCAAAAAAAAGCATCCGGGTATCATTAAAGTACATTGATCCCAGCTATACCATCAGAAGCCTGCCGGCAAATGCCAATGACAGTGTGTTCTGCGGTTTTCTGGGAAGAGATGCCGTTCACGCAGGGATGGCAGGAAAAACAAAGCTGCTGATCAGCCACTGGAACAATCGTTATGTACATATTCCCATAGAAGCCTCAGCCGGAAAAAGAAAATATGTAGATCCAAAAGGGAAATTGTGGCAGTCCGTCCTGGAAGCCACAGGCCAGGGCCCCCTTGTCAATGCATAACTGAATCAACGCCTTATTTCAGTAAACTGTCCTTTTTTCACAGTAATGAAAAAAAGTTCATTCTGGGAGTTGCCGTTTTCATCAAACATGCTGGTGCCGGTGACCCCGTCAAAAACCCTGTTTTTAAGCGCATCCCTTAAGGTTTTATGGGAATTTACTGAGGGGTCCAGCGCAGCTTCAGCAAGCAGGGTAATGGTATCACAGGCACAGGCTTCTATAAAGCCAGGGGCGTTTGAGTACAGTCTTTTAAATTTTTCAGCAAACACTGCCGCTCTTTTTCTGCTGATCTGGGCAAAAAAGCCTTCTGTAATAATGCTTTTGTTCATAAAACCGGCCGCTTCCCTTAAAAGACCGGGATGATGCCAGATATTGGTCCCCAGCAGATAAATCCCTGCTGCATCATGATAGGCCAGCTGGGGCACGATCATACTGACCTTTGACGCAGAATCCGGAATAAAAACAGCCTGAAAATCAACAACAGCCTCCTCCTCGTTTGCATGCCGCTGATAGTCTTCTCTGGGCAGGCCCGACCCTTCAGCATATTTTAACCTGGACCCCAAAGCGCCTTTCTGTAAAAAATGAGGCAGTGGATAATAGGTGCCTGTCAGCTTTTTAATGATATCGGCAAAATCCGTCTGACTGCTGGAATAGGACTCGGCGCCCACCATGCACCCCCCGATCTCATCCACCATATCCCAGAACAGATTCATGCAGGTTTTTCCATACCGGTCCTCGGGATACAAAGCGGCAAACCGCCTCACCCCAAGATCCTTGAAGGCATAGGAGACAAGAGCCCTTACCTGCATTTCAGGGGAAATAAAATTGGAAAACACATATCCTCCCTTTAAGGCAATCTTTTCCTTCTGGGTCATGACCACAATGGGGACCCGGTTTTTTTCAGCAATACCGGCAGCGGTTTCTGCGGTGATCATGGGGCCGGCAACGGCAGCTACATTTTTATTTAAAAGGGAGTTCATCATCCTGCCCGCCTGTGCATGATCCGATCCTGTGTCCCTGATCAGCACCTTTACATCCTGCTCATACTTCCTTGACATCTCCATCACTGCAAACTCAATCCCTTTCAGGGCCTTTTGCCCGAAAACCTTAAATTTTCCTGTCAAGGGCAGGAGACAGCCGATTTTATACTTGTTAAAAACAGCCTCTCTCAGCATTTTCATCACCTCAGAGGCATGGCCGGCATTTTCATCATCTGGATACTTTTCAAGAAATCTGTTCAGGACTTTTTCAGCCGCTGCGGTTTTTTTATCATCCGCATAGGCCAGTCCAAGGTGATAAAGAATCATGGATTCCGGGAAATTATTTGTTCTGGACTTTAAAATATCTTCCAGAACAATTGGGTCCAGCCCCTGTATAAAACCGGCAATTTTTTCCAGCAGTTCCGGTTTTTCCTCATCAAGGGCCCGGGAAAGGGCCTGGTTGAAAAAATAATAGGCGGTTGAAATATCTTTCCCGGCCAGGGCGTTTTCAGCTTTTTCAGCCTGCCTGAAAGCCTTTGACTCTGCAGGCGCATGTTTTTCTTCCATGGCTTTACCAGTCCTGCCATCTTGTTCTCTTTCAATGGCACCCTGTTCTCCCTTGACAGGCTCCACTTGAATTTCCTTTTTTCCGCACCCGGAAAAAAGGATTACACCCATCCCGGCCAGCACAATATAGATCCCGATTTTCTTAAAAATGATCATGTTTTCATCTCTGATTTATTGAGGGATCTGTAAGATCCCTGCTTTCTCATTTTCTGTCCAGAAAATCCTTGACAAGGAATTCTGCCCTGTCTGTATCCCCGGGATCAATCCAGACAATATCCTTTTCCCTTCCAAACCAGGTCAGCTGCCTTTTGGCATACCGCCTGGTGTCCCGCTTTAAAAGGCGCAGGGTTTCTTCAAAAGAAACCTTTTTATTTAAAAAATCGCATATATGCCTGTACCCTATGGACTGCATGGACTTTAAATCACATGAATACCCCATCTGCCTTAAATTTTCAACCTCATCAATCAGTCCCTGGTCCATCATAAGATCCACCCGCTGTTCTATTCTCCGGTACAGCTCCTGTCTGTCCATAACTAGACCGATTTTAAGCGCATCATATCTTTTAACGGCAAATTCATGGGATTTTTGAAAAGAAGACATGGTCCGGCCTGTAGACATGAACACCTCAAGGGCCCTGACAATTCGAAAGGTATCATGAGGATGGATACTGGCTGCTGAAACAGGATCTATCCGTTCCAGTTTTTTGTATAAAGTATCCCCGCCTTTTTTTTGTGCTTCCTGCTCAAGCTGCTGGATAAGCCTTTGATCTGCCGGGCTTGCCCGGAAAAGACCATACAGCAGTGCCTTGATGTAAAAACCGGTTCCTCCGGCAACAATGGGAAGCTTTTTTTTGCCAGTAATCTTTTGAACCGCTTTGTCAGAAAGATCCGCAAACAGGGCCGCATCAAAGGGCTCATCCGGGTCTGCCACATCCAACAGGTAATGGACCACTTGTTTCTGCTCCTCCTTATCCGGTTTTGCCGTTCCAATATCCATATGTCTGTAAATCTGCATGGAATCTGCACTGATTATTTCCCCGTCAAACACCTGGGCCAGCTTTATGGCAGTACTGGTTTTTCCAATCCCTGTGGGCCCGCATACAACAACGATCTTCACAATCACCCTCTTTTTTGATACGCAATTATCAAGTTTTTTGAACAGCACTGTCCCGGCAATTACCTGTCAGGAGCGAGAACGACTGAGGACTTTTTTCCTTAGTAATCAGCCCGGTGACTTGATGATCAAGTGTAAGGTAAAGATAACAATTTTATTGACATCCTTTTCCTAACCGTTTATGTAAGATACTATAAAATCTATGCAAATAAAACCTTTTAAGTTTCTAAATATAATTTACTGGATAAAACACCCCCCTGTTTCATTTCATCAAAAAAACACAGGAGACTGAAATATGAGTAACAAAACAATTGGTTCTGTCGCTGTAATCGGGGGAGGCATTTCCGGAATGCTTTCCGCCCTTGATCTTGCCAATTCTGGATACTATGTCTATCTGGTGGAAAAAAGCCCTTCCATTGGCGGCGTCATGTCCCAGCTCGATAAAACCTTTCCGACCAATGACTGTGCCATGTGAATTATTTCACCTACACTGGTCGAGGTCGGCCGGCATCTGAATATCGAATTGGTAACATTGTCTGAAATTGAAACCATCACCGGGGAAGCTGGAAATTTTGAAATCACCATTAACCAGGCCCCCAGATACATTGACGTAAGCAAATGTACAGGATGCGGAGAATGTGCGGACGCATGTCCTGTCACCCTGCCCAGCCTTTTTGAAGAAGGGCTCGGCCAGAGAAAAGCCACTTACAGACCCTACGCCCAGGCGGTTCCCGGGGCCTATTCCATTACCAAAATGGACAGATCTCCCTGTACCAATGCCTGTCCCAATCATGTCAACGCCCATGGATACGTCAAAATGACCGGGCAGAAAAAATACAGGGAAGCCCTGGAGGTAATCACCTGCAACCTGCCTCTGCCCGGCTGTATCGGCAGGATATGCCCCCATCCCTGTGAAGATGCCTGCCGCAGACAGCAGGTAGACTCCCCCCTGTCCATATGCGCCCTAAAACGCTTTGCTGCCGACCAGGTGGATCTCAGCACTTTAGAGCGGCCTGAGGTCACACCGAGAAAAGAAAAGGTCGCCATAGCAGGGGCCGGCCCTGCAGGGCTCACCGCTGCCTGGTTCCTTGCCATGGAAGGGGTGCAGGTCACCATATTTGAAGCCCTTCCCGTTGCCGGCGGTATGCTGAAAGTGGGGATTCCCGATTATCGTCTGCCTCCCCATATCCTTGAACAGGAGGTGGCCTTTATCACGGAAACGACGGGCATTGAGATTAAGTACAGCAAAGCCCTGGGAAAGGATTTTACTATAGACTCCCTCATGGCAGACGGATATGAATCTGTTTACCTGGCCCTGGGATGTCATCAGGGAATGAATCTCGGGCTTCCCGGAGAAGAGTTTAAGGGGGTTATCCCCGGTGTTAAACTGCTTAAGGATGTGGCCCTGGGAGATTTTGAGCCGTTAAAAGGCCATGTGGCCATTATTGGCGGGGGGGATGTGGCCATTGATGCCGCCAGAACCGCTTTGAGAATCGGCGCGGAAAAGGTCAGCATTCTCTACCGCAGAACTGAAGCAGAAATGCCGGCCCGGGTGGAAGAAATCGAAGATGCAAGGGAAGAAGGCGTTGACATTGAGTTTCTGGTGGCCCCCAAAGAAGTCATTGCTGAAAACAACAGAACCGTGGGATTAAAATGTTTTAAAATGGAGCTGGGAGAGCCCGATGACAGCGGCAGACGGCGGCCCATCCCTGTGGAAGGAAGTGATTATGTTCTGGATATCGATTATCTGATTCCTGCCATCGGCCAGAGAACAGATGCCGCCTGCCTTGATTCTCCTTCCGGGGTCAATGTCAACCGCTGGGCCAACATAGAAGCAGACCCGGTCACTTTTGAAACCAGCCGCAAAGGGGTGTTTGCCGGTGGAGACGCCCAGACCGGTGCTTCCATTGCCATCAATGCTGTGGCTGCTGGAAAGGAAGCTGCCGTATCCATCTTAAGATATCTTGATGGACAAGATCTCAAAGAGGGACGGGACCCTGTTGAATTTGCTCAGAAAAATTTTAATAAAATTCCTGACAATATCACTGAAACCCCCAGGCAGCATATGGACAGAATCCCCCTTGAGGAAAGAAAGAAAGGCTTTACTGAGGTGGAAAAGGGCTTTACCGAGGAACAGGCCCTGGCAGAAGCAGATAAATGCCTGGACTGTATGGTCTGCTGTGAATGTTTTGAGTGCGTAAAAGCCTGCGGAGCCGGTGCCCTTACCCTGGACACCCACATGGAACAGCCCAGACAGATCACCCTGAACACCGGCGCCATTGTCCTCTCTCCCGGATTCAGGCCCTATGATCCAGCAGGTCTGGACTACTATGGATACGACCGGTATCCCGACGTGGTCACCTCCATGCAGTTTGAACGGCTGCTTTCCGCATCCGGTCCCACCCAGGGCCATGTAAAACGGTTGTCCGACAACAGGGATCCCCAAAAAATTGCCTGGATTCAGTGCGTGGGATCACGGGACATGAACCGGTGTGACAATCCCTACTGCTCGTCTGTCTGCTGCATGTACGCCATCAAGGAAGCGGTCATTGCCAGGGAACATGCCGGTCCAGACCTGGAGTGCGCCATATTCAACATGGATATGAGAACCCACGGCAAGGATTTTGACCGCTACTACGAAGGGGCAAAAGCCCAGGGCATCCGTTTTGTCAAAAGCCGTATCCATACGATTACCGAGGACAAGACAGCCAATATGCTCAAGGTCCGCTATGTCCTGGATTCAGGAGAAATAGCAGAAGAAACCTTTGACATGATTGTATTGTCCGTAGGCCTTGAAACCGCACCTGAAGTGGCTGAAATGGCAAGGAAACTGGAAATTGAACTGACACCGGGAAATTTTTCACAAAGCACCAGCTTTGCACCGGTACAGACCTCCCGCAAAGGGATTTTTGTCTGCGGCGCCTTTCAGGGTCCCAAGGACATCCCCCAGTCGGTTGTGGATTCCAGTGCCGCAGCCGCTGCTGCCGGAGAACTCCTCAGCGATGCCAGGAATACCCTCATGAAAACCGCAGAGGATATTCCTGAAACCAATATTGTGGGAGAACCCCCGAGAATCGGCGTCTTTGTCTGCAAATGCGGCTCCAATATTGCCGGTGTGGTGGATGTATCCAGTGTAAGTGAATATGCCGGCACCCTGCCCTATGTGGAATATTGTACAGACAATCTCTACACCTGTTCCCAGGATACCCAGGACACCATGGTCGAGCAGATCCGAGAGCACAGACTCAACCGCATTGTGGTAGCCGCCTGTACGCCCAAAACCCATGAACCGCTGTTCCAGGAAACCCTGACCAGTGCAGGGCTCAACAAATATCTCTTTGAAATGACCAACATCAGAAACCACGACTCCTGGGTCCATAAAAACAACCCGGACCTTGCCACAAAAAAGGCAAAGGACCTGGTCCGCATGGCCGTTGCCAAGGTTGCCCTGATGGAACCCCTTGAGGAGGCCACCCTGAACATCAACCCGGCGGCCATGGTTGTTGGCGGGGGCATTTCCGGCATGGCCGCGGCAGAGAACCTGGCCGGCCAGGGGTACAAGGTGCACCTCATTGAAAAAAGCGGTATACTGGGTGGTCAGGCCAGACATCTGTACAAGACCTACAAGGACGAGGATATTCAGACAGAACTGGCCTCCCTTGTAAAACGCATTGAAACCAATGAAAATATAAGTCTTCACCTGAACACCACCCTGGACAATGTTGACGGATTTGTGGGAAGCTTTACATCCACGATTTCATCCAATGGAAAATCAGAGACGCTTGAACACGGCATTGCCGTGGTTGCCACCGGCGCCTCCGCCTACCAGCCCACAGAGTATCTCTACGGCCAGGATGAGCGCATTGTCACAAGCCTTGAACTGGATAAAAAATTCATCAACAATGATCCCTCCCTGGACGATATTAAATCGGCTGTATTTATCCAGTGCGTGGGATCAAGGGAAAAAGAAAGGCCCTACTGCTCAAGGGTGTGCTGCACCCACTCCATCATGAATGCCCTTGATCTCAAGGAACGCAACCCTGAAATGGATGTATTTATTCTGTACAGGGACATCAGAACCTACGGCGAGCGGGAATATGTCTACCAGAAGGCCAGAGAAGCCGGTGTGATCTTTATCCGCTACAGTGTTGACAACAAGCCTGATGTTGAAATTAAAAACAAAAAAATATACGTCAACGTCAACGATCATGTGCTGAACATGCCCCTGGAGATTGAGACGGATCTTGTCACTCTGGCCACTGCCATTGTGCCCAACAGAGATGAAAAATTTGCCAATTTCTTTAAGATCCCCATGAATGAAGATGGATTTTTTGTGGAAAAGCATGCCAAGCTCGGTCCTTCTGAATTTGCAACGGACGGGGTGTTCCTCTGCGGCATGGCCCACTATCCCAAGCCCATTGATGAAGCCATTGCCCACGGCCAGGCAGCAGCCTCCCGGGCCATAACCCTTCTGGCCAGGGAAACCATACACACCAGCGGCACTGTTGCCCGCGTAGATCCCATGAAATGCAGTTCATGCGGGGTATGTGTTTCCATATGTCCCTATTCAGCCCCCTCATTTGTAACAGAGGGCAGATTTGAAGGGAAAGCACAGGTCAATGCAGTACTGTGCAAGGGATGCGGTCTGTGCGTGTCTTCCTGCAGATCAGGGGCCCTGCACCTGAAAGGCTTTGATACCAACCAGATTATGGCACAGATCTCTGCGCTTGATGAAGCAGTATAAAGGAGAAAAAAATGTCTGAAAAGAAAAGAAAAATAGTTGCGTTTCTCTGCAACTGGTGCAGCTACGGCGCTGCAGACCTGGCAGGTGTCAGCAGAATGCAGTACCCTGCCGACATCAGGGTGATCAGAATTCCCTGCACCGGCAGGGTAAGCCCCAAATTCATCCTGTCCGCATTTAGAAACGGGGCTGACGGCGTGTGGGTGTCTGGTTGACATCCTGGAGAATGCCATTACCTGGAAGGTAATTACTATGCCCGGAGAAAATTTGCATTAATGGGAAATTTATTGGAACATACCGGCGTTGAAAAAGAACGACTCCACTTCTCCTGGGTGTCTTCTGCAGAAGCCACAAAATTTGTGGATGTGGCAAAAGACGTCACTGAGACAGTCAGATCCATTGAACCCAATAATAAACTTGTAAAACAACTGGATTAAGGGGTTTGTTTTTATGAATAAAAGAACAGAAAAAATCAGGGAACTTGCCTCGAATCTGTTAAAAGACGGCAGGGTGGACTTGGTCATTGGTTTTTCCACAGGAACAATCCCCATGGGGTCCCATCCCGACCTGGCAAAACGCCCTGAACAAACGGAAAAATTCATCTGGGACAACAATTGTACACTGAACCTGACAAATTATCTTGCAAACCGCAACGAAAAAACAGGCATCATAGCCAAAGGATGTGACTCCAGAAACATTGTCAACCATATTGTGGAAAACAAGATTTCAAGGGAACAGCTCCATATCATCGGGGTCCCCTGTACCGGCATGATTGATAAAACAAAGGTTGCCGCGTCTGCAGGAGAAGAAATCCTTGCATATTCAGAAGATAAAGATGACGGCAGTGAATTTTCCATAACAACCGCTGCCGGAACAAAGACACTGAAGAAACAGGATTTTCTAAAGGACAACTGCTCACGATGCATGCACAGAAACCCTGTGATCTACGATGACCTTGCAGCCGATCTGGTGGATGAGCCTGTGATTGATGATCCCTTCTCTGATGTAACGGCCATAGAGGAAATGACGTCCCAGGCCAAAGGGGATTATTTTGACACCCTGGTAAAGGACTGTATCCGATGTTATGCATGCCGCAATGCATGCCCGCTGTGCTACTGCCCCACATGTTTTGTGGATGAATCCGGCCCCCAGTGGGTGGGAAAAGGGCAGAATGACATTGATATCAAGACATTTCATTTTTTAAGGGCCTTTCACTGTGCAGGCAGATGCACAGACTGCGGCGCATGTGTTGAAGCCTGCCCCATGGATATCAATGTCAGGGCATATACACGCAAGCTGGTCAAGGACGTTTATGATATTTACGGCTGGGAAGCAGGGCTTGACACAGAAAAAAGACCCCCTTTGGATACATTTAACCCCAATGATCCTGATGATTTTATCAAATAAAGACAGATGGCTGCCCGGGACCCCCTTTTCCTGTCCCTGGCCTGAGATCCTGTGACACCCATAAACATCCAGGAATCAGACACCAGGCAGGGACAGATGACTTCCGGACAATCTTCAAAGGACAGGAATATGGAATTTATAAAAATTGATAAAAAAGAATGGGACAAAGGGATTGATAAATCAAGGGAGATCTATCAGCTCTTTGGTCCTGCAGAGCATAACGGCCATTATATTTTTAACCGCCTTGAGACCAATCAGTACCCGGACATGGCCTGCCAGGACACGGTTCTCTCCCCCAAGTCCACAGTGTTTCCACAAACGGAAAAAATGCTCCAGGCAAGCCTTGACCCATCAGAGGAAGACCATCATATTATGAAAAAAGCCCCACAGGATTATTCTCCCAGGGCAGTGATCGGGATCTCTCCCTGTGATGCAAAAGCGCTGGTGTTAATGAAACTCAATTTTGACACAAAGGACTATAGAGACCCTTACTGGTGTGATGCCTATGAGGCAACAACCTTTGCGGGCATTGCCGTCAACACCTTGTCCATCTATGATTTCTCCATGTCAGCCGGATCAGGCCCTTTTGCAGAAGACGGGCTTGACATTCTGCTTGCCGACTGCGGTGATGTCTATCTGGCCAAGGTCTTAACAGACAAAGGCAACGCTTTTCTTGATGCCGCAGGATTTAATGAAAAAGCAGATCAAAAATCAGCTGAAGAAAAGTTTACAGAAATGAAACAGGCAGCCGAAGCCGGTGCCGGTTCAGGCATATCCACAGACAACCTGAAAAACCAGGATCTTCTTGAACTGTACAATGCGCCTTTCTGGGATGATGTGGCCTTTTCATGCATCAACTGCGGGACCTGCACCTTTGTCTGTCCCACCTGCTGGTGTTTTGACATCCAGGATGAAACAAAGGGAACCCAATGCGTAAGACTGCGCAACTGGGATACCTGCATGTCCCCGCTGTTTACCCTGCACGGATCCGGGCACAATCCCAGGGGGGAGAAAACATCCAGGGTCAGACAGCGGTTTATGCATAAACTCAAATACTTTGTAGATAAATATGATCAGGGCACAATGTGCGTCGGCTGTGGCAGGTGTGTCAAACACTGTCCCGTAAACATTGACATACGCGAGGTATGCAATACAATGAACTCATATGAACCCAAAAAATAAGCGAACAATGGAGGAAAAAATGGAAAACCCTTATATGCCGTATCCTGTTCGCATTGATGATATAGAAATTGCAACAGAGGACAGATCCCTTAAAACCTTTAAATTTGTTTTTCTCAATAAAGAAGATGAAGAAAAATTTACATACAGGGCCGGTCAGTTTGCAGAACTTTCCATACCAGGTGTGGGAGAGATTCCCATCGGCATTGCCTCTTCCCCGGTTGAAAAGGGCTATGTCAAATTCACAGTGTTTAAAACAGGCGTTGTTACCTCTTTTCTACACAACATGAAAAAAGGGGATATAATGGGCATTAGAGGCCCCCTTGGCAACTGGTACCCCTGGGAAACCCTTGAAGGCAAAAATGTGGTGATTATTGGCGGTGGGTTTGCCTTTACCACATTGAGGTCCTCCATCGTATACATGCTGGATCCTGCCAACCGGTCAAAATTCGGTAATATTGATGTGGTGTACGGCGCCAGATCCCCTGGCATGCTGCTCTACCAGGACGAGCTGTTTGCCTGGGAGGCAAGGGATGATATCAATATGCATATCACGGTTGACGGAACAGATGATCCCGACTGGAAGTACAATGTAGGATTTGTTCCCGCCATAGTGGAGCAGAAAGCCCCCAGGGCAGACAAGGACACCTGTGCCATTGTCTGCGGTCCCCCCATAATGATCAAGTTCACCCAGCCGGCCCTGGAAAATCTCGGGTACACTGAAAACCAGATCATTATGTCCCTGGAAAACAGAATGAAATGCGGTATAGGCATGTGCGGACGGTGCAACATCGGAAAAGAGCTGGTATGCAAAGACGGGCCTGTTTTTACCCTGGCCCAGATCAACCAGACCCCCAAAGAATACTGATTCAGGGGGCTGCAGTTACAGCGAAGATATGAGAAGTGACCCGGGCTTTGTTTTTTTTATATGAAAGTGTTAAGTTTTAAGTGTTAAGTTTTAAGTTTTAAGCCAGTGACGGCAGAGGGCTTTCATGATTTGTTATGCCCGTCAGGGCGCGGAACTATAGTGTTTCATTCTTCGTTGTGGCCGGTACGGTGATCATGGTCCGGCTGTGCCGGTTATATTAAAACTTGATGAATTTTAATATTGACAAAATGGTTTTACTGGGTTACTGTTCTCGAATAAATTGAAGATTAGACGGTAAGTCTTAACTTATAAGGAAACAGCAAAGATAAATTTTTTTTACAGGAGGTATTTTAATGGCAACGGTAGAAATGGATGGAGCAACATTTGAGATAGATGAGGATGGATTCCTGCTTGATTTCAAGAGCTACTCAGAGCAATGGGTTGAGTACGTCAGGCAGCAGGAAGGTATTGACGAGTTGATTGATGAGCACTGGAAAGTGGTCAATATTCTTCAGGACTACTACGAGAAAAACGGAATTGCACCCATGGTGCGTGTACTTTCCAAGCTGACCAAATTCAAACTCAAACATATTTATGAGCTCTTCCCCTCAGGACCGGGTAAAGGTGCTTGTAAAATGGCTGGACTACCTAAACCAACAGGATGCGTATAGTATCTTTCAGCTGACATTGTCATGAATTACCAAGGCTCTGCTTTTTTATAAAAAACAGAGCCTCTTTTTATATGAAAGCCGTCAGCCATCAGTACTCAGCTAAAAGCTAACAGCTTTCAAGCTTTGTTGTGCCTGTCAAGGCATGGACGTTTATAAGAAACTTGAAACAAGAGACAAGTAACGTCCTCTTTCAAGTTTCATCCTTCGTTGTGATGCTGCCATCATGATGGTTATAAGAAACGTTTGTCAGAGTATTGCAGGTGGCTGTGTTTCATTTTCCGTTGTGGCCGGATCGAAGATATGGACCGGCCATACCGGTTTGGTTATATTCATGGATCTGGAAGAAAATAACATACGTATATTGCGCAGGCCAATTTGTATGATCGGGTTGTCCCTCTTCAAGGCGCGGTAATGGGGGGGCATATTGAAATATGTCCCATTGGCGCAACGCAGGAGACGGGCAAAAAGACAAGCAGGATGCGTGGATTATTTTTCTGAAGATCCCTCAAGACAGAAACAGAAGAAACCTTCAGTTAGAGAAAGCCTGAGACCACATGGATCATACAGATAAAAAAATCATCAACAGAATTCAGAACAATTTCCCCATTGTTTCAAGACCCTTTCAGAAAATCGGAGAAGAGCTTTTTCTCAGCGAAAAAGATGTAATTCAACGGATACAAATGCTTAAAAAAAAGGGGATCATCCGAAGAATCGGGGGAAATTTTGGACCGGACAAACTGGGGTTTAAGAGTACCCTGTGCGCCGCCAGGGTGGAAAAGGAAAAAATTGATCGTTTTACAGAAGTTGTAAATTCCTTTTCAGGGGTGACTCATAACTATATGAGGGATCATGCATACAATATCTGGTTCACCTTTATTGCCAGATCCTTTGAGGAAATAGAAAGAAATTTAAAAAAAATATCAGAAACAACCGGTGTTCATGATATTTTAAACCTTCCTGCAACTGAACTCTTTAAAATCAATGCCCAGTTCAAGGTATGAAAGATATTACAGCGGCATTGGCGGTTCACGCATCAGCGGCCGGCAGAACAGGGGAAAACCTTGAAAAATGCCTCAGCCTTGCCTGCAGGGCAGCAGACAAGGGGGCAGAGCTCATCATGTTCCCGGAGATGAACATCACCGGCTATACCAGTAAACAATCCCCCCTGCTTTCCGGAGAAGTGATCCCCGGACCGATCACAACGGCGTTGTCCCTATTTGCCGTCAAAAGATCCGTGACCCTCCTTGCCGGAATGGCTGAAACGGACAAACAAGGCAGATATTTTGCTTCCCAGGTGGCAGCATTGCCCTGCGGTGCTTTACAGGTTTACAGAAAAATACACATCTCTCCTGCGGAAAAAAATTTTTTAACGCCTGGAAACCATATAAAAATTATTCAACTCCCGGATCATGATATCACACTCGGCATGGCCCTTTGTTATGATGCCCACTTTCCGGAACTCTTTCTTGCCCTTGCCCTTAAGGGCGCTGATATTATCCTGATTCCCCATGCGTCCCCTTTTGGCACCACCGAAGAAAAATTCAGATCCTGGATGCGCCATTTACGGGCCAGGGCTTTTGACAACGGCCTGTTTGTTCTGGCCTGCAATCAAGCAGGAGAAAACCATTCAGGGCTGACCTTTCCGGGACTTGCTGTGGCACTGGGTCCTGACGGCAGAATCATTGGAAAACGGTTAGACAATACTGAGGGGATACTTGTTGTAACACTTGAACAGCAAACAATTGAATCTGTTCGAAACCACAGAATGAAATACTTTCTGCCCCACAGGCGCAATGACCTTTTCAATTCCCCTACTCGCTTACCTTTAACCGGCGGCTCTGAATATATGCATTTTTAAATGCATCATAGGGATCAAACGAAGACTGCTTTAAAGCCTCGTACTTCCCCGGATTGAGGGAAAGGGTGTTCACTGCATCAAAGCTTCTGATACCTGCTGCCAGGAGCGTGGAATCCACATAGTGAATCGGGGACAAAAAAGAGTCTCCGGCAAGGCCCAGAAAATCCCTCAGGGTGGACGGCCCGAAAAAAGGAAGGACAAGGTAGCAGCCCTCCCCAATCTTCCAGGCTCCCAGCGTCTGTCCCAGATCCTCCCGGGAATTCTTCATGTTAAAAACAGTTTGAGCCGGCTTTGACAGTCCAAGGGGACCTGCCGTTGTATTGATAAGAAAGATGCCAAGCTCACTTCCTGCCCCTTTGATTTTTCCCTGTATTACATTATTAACAAAGCGCACTGGAAACAGAATATTATAAAAAAAACTGTGGACACACTGCCTGAACCCGGCAGGCGCTACTGTTTCATACCCCTTTGCAAGCGGTTTTAAAAACCAGTAATAGAGTTTATCATTAAAGGTATACATGCCATGATTGAACCAGTACAGAGGATCCGGGATGCGCTCCTCTTCCTCGGCAATTTTATAATCTTCAAAGACATCGTCAAACGCCTGATTTTCATCTGCATACAGGCTGCTGGTCAAAGAAAGCATGCATATCAATACCATAATCCAGAAACATTTCATTGGTCACCCTGTTGACTTCCAGTAATTGTAAAATTTGCCTGCATCCCGGCACAACATATAGAAACTGATTTTTTGTGAGCATGGGCCTTTATTCATTATTAATCACAATTTCGCAAAAATGAACAGCAATTTCTTGATAAAAATATCATGGATCACTAACATCCATGCCTTGACAGGCACAACAAAGCATGAAAGCTGTTAGCTTTTAGCTGAGTACTGACGGCTGATGGCTTTCATATAAATAAAAACCCGGTATATACTGCAAAATTTACCATTGACTCAGAACAGGATCAATAGTAAATACAAAAGTACGTATAGAAAAATTATTATGCATAAGGGGCCGGCAAACAAAAAGGGCTTGATCATAATAACCGAAGCCCGACCCCGTTGATCACGACCCCGTTGATCAGCAAACCAGCCGATTTGGCCGAAGTTATGACCAGGCCCAACAAAAAATGCATAATTACTTAGTGCCTGACCGAAAACCCCGTGTTTGGGCGAAAAGTTGCCCATATGTGAAGCGCAAGAAATCCTGAAACCGGAGTGTACTGTTGTACATGAGGATTTCAGGATTTTGAAGCAACGAAGCAGATGGGTGACTTTTCGTTCAAACACTACTTAGGGATCTGGAAGATCCCTTATAATCCAGGGAGGAAATTATGTCACAGCGGATCACCCTGAGCATTCCTGATATGCTCCATGAAAAAATGGAAAAATGGCGGCAGTCCTTTAACCTGTCCAAAATGTTTCAGGATGCCCTGGCAGAAGCGATTCACAAAAAGGAAGAATTCCAGAAACGGTTCCAGCAGGAAAGCGATATATCTGAAATTATTGAACGGTTAAAAGCGGAAAAAAAGCAGTCAGAGGGCAATTATTTGGAAAACGGCAGGGCAGAGGGACTTCAATGGGCCAGAGTTGCCCACTATGACGACCTGATTTATGCTGCAGGACTTGACAGCTCAGATGAAATTGCCTCTGACCCAAGGCTTGGCACATACTTTAAAGATCTTCTCAACTCCGGGCTTTTTAAGGACACATCCAGACATGACCTTGAAAAATACACACGGCTGTTCTTTGACGGATGGAGAAAAGGCGTTAATGAATTCTGGGATGAAATAAAGGAGAAACTATAGAATGACTGATACGTCATATATTCTGGGTATTGACATCGGGTCAGTAACCATATCAGCTGCAGTTTTAGATGTGAACAACACCATTCTTCATACTGGATACGCCTTTCACCACGGCAGTATCCAGAAAGGTCTGTCCAGGGCCCTTTTATCAACTGACATATCCCGCATTTCCTGTATTGCCGCCCCGATTTCAACCCCGAACTCAGTTAAAAGGGATAAAACTGTGGACGATCAGGTGTCACTGATAAGGGCCGCCCGGGAGCTCAACACTGAAACCGGCGCTATTTTAAATGTGGGCGGCGAAAAATTCAGCCTCAGTTTTTTTGATGAATTCGGGAATTACTCAGGGTCAAAGTACAACACGTCCTGTGCCGCCGGAACCGGCAGCTTCCTGGACCAGCAGGCCGCCCGCCTGGGCCTTGAAAACGCAATGGCACTTGGAAAACTGGCCTGTGAAAACACCCTGGATATTCCTGATATTGCCACCAGATGCGCTGTTTTTGCAAAAACAGACCTTATCCACGCCCAGCAGCAGGGCTTCTCCCTTTCCCAGATCTGTGACGGACTCTGCAAAGGCCTGGCCAGAAACATTTACAACACATTGTTTACAGGAAAGCCCTTTAATTCCCCGGTGATCTTCTGCGGGGGTGTGTCAAAAAACACTGCCGTTAAAACCCATCTTGAAAAAATTACAGGTACAAACCTGACCTGTGATGCCCACAGTCACCTCTATGGGGCCATAGGCGCGGCCCTTTGCCTTGCAGATGATATAAGAGAAAAAAAAACAGGGGGCTCCCCCCACAGAAAACCCGTTGATATAGAAGATCTTTTTAAAAATCAGGAAAATAAACGAAAATACTTTTATCCAGGCCTGAAATTAACGCTTTCAGATTATCCTGATTTTTCCGCTTCCAGATCATTTAAAAACTCAACACCCATTGAAAACCCCTCTGATCCGGACCAGACCCGCAATGACGCCCATCCCTCTTTATTTCCCCTGGACGCAATGACCGGGGATGATGTTGAAGTTGATATTTATGCAGATACTGTCCTTCTTGAGAATTCATCAGGCTATCTGGGTCTTGATGTGGGCTCCACCAGTACAAAGGCAATTGTCATCAGCCTGGATGGAAGCGTTATTGCCGGCTTTTATACCAGAACCCTTTCCAGGCCGGTCCAGGCCGTACAAAAAATATTCAAAGCAGCAGATGATTTTATAAATAAATACAATATAAATCTTGAAATAATGGGGTGCGCCACAACCGGATCCGGCAGAAAAATTTCAGCGGGCATTCTTGGGGCAGATCTTGTTCTGGACGAAATCACTGCCCATGCCAGGGCAGCCTGGGAGCTCACCCCCGAGGTTGACACCATCATTGAAATCGGCGGCCAGGATGCCAAATTCACCACCATGAGAAACAAAGTGGTCACATCCTCTTTTATGAATACGGTCTGTGCCGCCGGTACAGGCAGTTTTATAGAGGAACAGGCTGCAAAACTCGGATGTCCGCTGAAAGATTATGCATCACGGACTGAAAATATCAGATCCCCTGCCTCAAGTGACCGCTGTACTGTTTTCATGGAAAGGGATATCAATTATTTTCTGTCAAAGGGATACACCGTGGATGAGGTTCTGGCTTCCGCACTTCATTCCGTGCGGGATAATTATCTGACCAAAGTGGCCAGCATCGCAAAAATTGGAAAAACCGTATTGTTCCAGGGGGCCACGGCAAAAAACAAAAGCCTGGTAGCCGCCTTTGAACAGAAGCTGAACCAGCCCCTTCATGTTTCAAAATACTGCCATCTCACCGGTGCCATGGGTGCTGCCCTGACCTTAAAGGACCAAAACCAGAAGACAAGTCGTTTTAGAGGATTTAAGCTGTGGGAAAAAAATATTCCGGTAAGACAGGAGACCTGCAGGCTCTGCCCGAACAACTGCAAAATTACCATTGCTTCCATTGACGATGAAAATATAGCCTTTGGGTTTCTCTGCGGCAGGGACTATGATACAGACCACTATGTGGCCAGAAAAAATCGATATAATCTCCTTAAAGAACGGGAAAAAGTACAGAATCTTCCCGATAAAAAACCCGTGTCAAAGGATTTCACCATTGGCATTCCAGCAGGGGTTCACATGGTGGAAGACATTGAATTCTGGCACTGCTTTTTTAACGAACTGGGCATCAAAACTATGACCAGCAAAACGGCCCGGCACACGGTCTCCAGGGGAAGAGCCCTTGCCGGTGCTGAATTCTGCACCCCGATCACAGCCATGCACGGCCATGTCTCCTGTCTGCTGCAAAAGACAGACTATGTGTTTCTGCCCTTTTACTTTGAAAATAAAACCAGGGACAAAACCACAAGACGGCAGTTCTGCTACTATACCCAGTATCTGCCCTCAATTATCGCAAGTATTCCTGGTATTGAAACAGACAGGATCATCTCGCCTGTGGTGAAATATCTGTATACCCATTTTCATACCAAAATTGAGCTTTACCGATCGTTTAAAAAAATATCGGGTAACCCCACAGGTCAGGATATCAGTTTCTTTGACATCTCTGCGGCCTTTGACCGGGCTCTGGAGTGGAAAAAACAGTATGAGATGCGGCTTAAAACAATGTTTGCCCGTCACCACACCCCTTCAGATGATATTGCTGTCATTCTCCTTGGAAGGCCCTACACCATCCTTTCTCCGTCTTTGAACAGCAGAATTCCAGACATTTTCTCATCTCTGAACATCAAAACCTTTTTCCAGGACATGATTGATATTTCAGACCATGATGTTTCAGCCATTGATCCCCTTTTAAAGGAAATACACTGGCATCACGCCGCCACAATTCTCAAGGCCTCCCTGGCAGCGGCAAGGACCCCCTCTCTCTACCCGGTGTATATCACATCCTTTAAATGCGCTCCAGATTCCTTTGGTGTCAATTTTTTCAAACAAATCATGGAGGCCCACGACAAACCCTACCTGATACTGGAACTTGACGAACATGATTCCAATGTGGGGTATGAAACCCGGATTGAAGCAGCTGTCAGGGCATTTCGCAACCACCGGACCTATTCCTCCGGTATTGTTAAAAAGACTGAAATCCTGGATCAAACCATTGCAGACAGCCCTGTTAATCCCGTTATTCTTTCAAAATTAAACAGCAAAACCATTGTCTATCCCAACTGGGATCCCGTCTGCGGCCGTTTTCTCACCGCAACCCTTGAGGGCGAGGGGTTCAAAACCATTCTCATGGAAGAAACACAGGACACCATCAAACAAAGCCTTAAAACCAATACCGGTCAGTGCATCCCCCTGAATGCCCTGGCAGAAGGCTATATGCAGACCATTAAAAACCATGACCTTGATCCTGCAGCCTGTGTGCTCTGGATGAGCAGATCTGATATCTCATGCAATATAAAAATGTATCCATGCTTTATCAAATATTTAACCTCCCTTGATCCTAAGATGGAAAAGGCTCAGGTGTACCGCGGGGACCTGGCCTTTACTGAAATATCAATCAGAGCTGCTGTAAATGCATATTTTTCCTATATGTTCGGCGGGCTTATCAGAAAGGCAGGATGCAGGATAAGACCCTATGAAAAAATCAAAGGAGAAACCGACAGGGCTGTTGAAAAGGCTGTGCAGATTCTGGAAACCGCCTTCAGGGAAAAAACATCAAAGGAAGAGGCCCTTGCCCGGGCAGTATCCCTTTTTGAGCAGATCAAAACCGAAAAAAAAGGAACCCGGCCCAAAGTAGGTATTTTTGGTGATTTTTATGTAAGGGACAATGATGTGATGAACCAGGATCTTATCCATTTTATCGAGGCCAGCGGCGGAGAAGTGGTCCCTACCCCCTACTACAGATTTGCAAAAATGATCGCCCCGTCCTATTTTAAAAAATGGTTCAAGGAAGGAAAGTACCTGAGTATTATTTCCTATAGAACCCTTCTTGCCGCCATGACCCGTATGGAAAGAGTGTATTACAAGTACTTTGCGCCCCTTTTAGACGAAAAAACGATCACCTACGCAGATTCCCCGGAGGAAATACTGGCACGCTACCATCTTAAACCTGAACATACAGGGGAATCCATGGACAATATTTTAAAAATCCACTACACCTTAAAGGAACATCCAGATCTGGCGCTTTTTGTCCAGACCAGCCCGTCCTTCTGCTGCCCTGCCCTGGTCACCGAGGCCATGGCAGCCAACATTGAAAAAATCAACCATATTCCCATTGTCAGTGTGACCTATGACGGTTCCGGCGGAAGCAGAAACCAGGTGATCATTCCTTTTCTCAAATATACCAGGGAAAAGACCTATTCCCACAATTTTAAAAAATCTGTCTGACGGGTGGAGGGCAGGTATGGCTTCAACCGGGGGTGTTCAACCAGAAAATTGTTCTGGAACTTGATTTTTTTAACCCCGATCCTGTTATGCCTGTCCACTGCCTGCCTGTATTTCATATAGTATGCATCATAGTTTTTTATATGAACGCTGCTTTTTGAATCAATTTTTTCGAAATTGTCAAAAATATACTGAAGAAGGGTTTCAAAGGTCTCAAGGTAGCTCTGCAGTGATGCTTCATACCTGACAACAATATCATTGTTATAAAACGCTTTAATATTTTCCATCCACAGCAGGTTCTCCTTTTCAAGCAGATCCCGGTAATCTGAAATTAACAGATTGAGCCTGGTTACCGCTGTTTTGTTTTCCAGGATCAATACCCTTAGTTCGCCGATATAATCAATGGTTTTTCCCACGCCGACCCGCCTGGACTGAATCTTACTGAGCTGCTCAAGCTTTTCAATTCCATTGTCAAGCCGTATGGTGACGGTTTTAAGATCTTTACTTAAAACCAGCAGTTGCCTGATCTCTGGAGAAAAACTTTCCAGCACCGCCTTTTCCTTTTCCATGGAATAAATCATTTTCTCAACAACACCAACAGCCGCAAAGGACACAATAACAAACAAAACCGGCACGGCTCCCTTTAAGGCACGGGTTTTAATAAAATAATAAATGCTGACCAGGGGGGAAACAAAAACAGCCAGGGCCCACCATTTTGAAACCCTGTGTTTTGAAAGGTCAAAAAAAACAAAAAGGGCAAGAACAAAGGCATAGGGGAAATAAATATAGTACAAATGAAACCTCCGCACAGATGAATTAATTACTGATCTGTTCCTTGATTTTAAAGGTGTGACCCTTGTAAACAATCTGCACCGCTCCTGACAGATCGGTGCGGTAAACTGAAATATTTCTGCGTTTATACCGTTTTAACACAGATTCATGGGGAAAGCCAAACCGGTTATGCCACCCGCAGGGAATAATGACAACTTTGGGAGACACCCTGTCCAGAAAAATATCACTGCTTGATGTCATGCTTCCGTGGTGGGGAGAGATGAGAATATCCGATGCAAGGGGGCTGCCCGGAAGGGATGCCAGTTTCGCTTCGGTTTCTTCCATGATATCTCCCGGAAACAAAACAGACAGGGTCTTAAATTTGAGTTTAAAAACAATCGAGTTGTTGTTTAGGTTGTCAGAGTCCATCAGGAGATTCTTCTCCGGGAAGGGATGATAAAAATAAAGTTCTGCATGGTTCATGCTTAACTCCGGCGCCATTATGCCGGCTGTGGCCACCTTGATATGACGGACTGCTGCAATATTCATCAGGTCTTTATAAGCGGCTGTCCCGCGTTTGTCACTGTTTTTTATAAATTTTTTTACCCTGAAATTGTCAAGAATAAAAACAAGTCCGTTCATGTGATCGGCTTCAGGATGGGTTAAAATAACAGCATCAAGGGTTTTCACCTTTTTTTTCCACAGAAACGGGGCAACAATATGGGCACCGGTATCAAATCTGGAAACATAGGAAAACCCGCCGCCGTCAACAAGAATCCGCTTTCCCTGGGGCAGCTCAATAAAGGCGCTGAAGCCCTGCCCCACATCCAGCACGGTAACCGATGGATTTTCATTGAAAAACCGCCTGGCCGTCCAGATGCTTTCCCTGACGACCAAAACAACCAAAGCAGCGGACAGAAAAAACAGGCCTGTTTTTTTATGATGATGAACAAAAAAAAGAACAGCAGCAACCAGACCATAATACCCCATTATTTCAAACCCGTCAGGCGTCACCCACCGTGTCCAGGTAAAGGGAAGATCTGCCGTCCCCGCCACAAAACCCAGGGTCAGGGACACAAAAAACCCGGCAGTTTTAAGAAAAAAAGAAGCGGCAGCCATGGAAAACGGATAGATAAAAAGACCGGCAAGTCCCAGGGGCACTGCTATAAAGCCGAGAGCCGGCACAACAAAAAAATTGGCAAAAATACCGGCAAAGGAAATAAGATTAAAATAGTAAATCACCAGGGGCAGGGTACCGCAGGTGGCACAGATTGATACAAAAAAAAACAGCACCAGGGCTGACCCTGTTTTCCTGTCCCTTAAAAAAGCAATATTTTTTACAGCCCTCAGGCCCAGGATAATAAAAAGAACAGCGGTAAATGAAAGTTGAAAGGAAATGGAAAACAGGGCACCCGGGTCATACAGAAGAATTAAAATCCCTGCACAGGCCAGGGAATTAATGGCATCTGTCTCTCTTTTAACGGCAAAAGACGTCATAAAGACTGAAATCATGATAAAGGCCCGCTTGGTGGACGGTGAAAATCCAGATAAAAACGCATAAAACAAAAGGGGCACAAGGGTTAAAACCGCTGCCCATCTGCCGGACCAGCCCCGTATCAGAAGATAAGGAAAAAGGGAAAACAATTTGTTAAACAAAAAATAAAACAAAGACGCGACAATGGAAAGATGAAGCCCGGAAATGGCCAGGACATGAACCACACCGGTTTTGGCAAAGGCATCATACACCTTTTTATCAATCAAATCCCGCCGGCCGGTAACAAGGGCCGATAAAACACCGGCAGTGTTCGGATCTTTAATTGTATCAAAGATAAATCGAGAAAAAACCCTTCTGTACGCCTCAATCCCGGAGACCCAGATGTCAATTCTGCTCTGCCCGGGATTCTGCTCAAGAAAAAAAATACGATTACCCGAGGTATAAGCCGTAGCTGAAATTTTCTGGCGCAGAAGATATTTTTTATAATCAAACCCCCCTGGATTGTTAAAATTGTGGGGAGACTTCAGGGCCGCCCTGAACCGTATTCGGTCTCCATAGTGCACAGCCCTTTGTCCACTGGTTTTTCCCTTATAAATACTTAACCGGATGCGTCCGGTCACCCCAAAAGATGTCTGCACCTCTTTTCCAAGGCGTTTGACTTTGAGTATGGTTTTTTTCTTTCGCCCTGACCGCTCAGGGGCGGAAACCACCCTGCCTGTTATCCAGAATTTCCCCTGATCGGTAAAGTGTGACACATGGTTGTCTTTTAAAACAGGAAACACCAGATATGATATCAAAAGATATCCCGTTAAAAAAAAGAAAAAAAGGCAGAGTGTTTTTCTGACTTTTGGAAAAATAAAAAAAAACGGCCTGTCCAGGACCAGATCAAAAACATAAACCGGTAAAAGAAGGGCTGCCAGGACAAAACCGCCGCCAAAGGCCTGCCATTTAAAACTAGGCAGAAAATTTCCAGCAATAATGCCTGAAGCAAGGGATAAAAACAGGGGAAGCAGTGGCGGAACAGAGAATTTTATCCGGGTCATACCCCTTCCCCTTCTGTTTTAGATGATAAACATAAATCCCGCAGGTATAAATCCCACAGGTATAAATCCCACAGGTGATGATCAGAATTTCATGTCAGGTTTCTGAAAACCATATGCAGAATCATTTAATCCGTGTGATATCCGCTCCCAGGGCAGAAAATTTCTTTTCAATGGCATCATATCCCCGGTCCAGGTGATACACCCGGTGTATTGTGGTTGTCCCCCTGGCAATAAGACCGGCAATAACAAGGGAGGCACTGGCCCTGAGGTCCGATGCCATCACAGGTGCGCCCGAGAGTTCCTTAACCCCTCTGATCATGGCATAGCGACCCCCGGATATGGAGATATCCGCCCCCATGCGCTGAAGTTCATTTACATGCATGAAACGGTTTTCAAAGATGGTCTCATGGATAACACTGTTTTTTTCAGCAACAGCCATTAAAACCATAAACTGGGCCTGCATATCCGTAGGAAAGCCTGGATAGGGAAAGGTTTTAAAATCCGTACTTAAAATCTCCCCGCTGGATGTCACCCTCACCCCCCGGGGCGTTATCGTCACATCACACCCGGACTGCTTGAGCTTGCTGATAATACCGCCCATGTGATCGGGTTCACAGTCCCTGACAAGGATATCCCCCTTTGTGGCAGCCGCAGCCACCATAAAGGTGCCTGCCTCAATTCGATCGGGAATCACTCTGATCCTGGCAGGTTTCAGAGCATCAACCCCATGGATGGTAATCACGGCCGTACCTGCCCCTTTAATATCTGCCCCCATCTGGTTCAGGGCATCGGCTAAGGCAACCACTTCCGGCTCACGTGCAGAATTTCGCAGAATGGTTGTTCCCCGGGCAAGCACAGCAGCCATCATTATATTTTCAGTTCCTGTCACCGTGGGCAGATCAAAGTACACCTCATTTCCCATCAGTCTGTCAGCCCTGGCCTCGATATAACCGTGATTTACATCAATTTCTGCACCCAGGACCTTCAGGGCCCTTAAATGCATATCCACGGGTCTTGCACCAATGGCACATCCTCCGGGAAGGGAGACCCGGGCATATCCAAAACGCGAAACAAGGGGGCCTAAAACCAGAACCGATGCCCGCATCTTTCTTACCAGGTCATACTCAGCTTCAAACTTGTTTATGGCGCTGCAGTCCACGCTTATCTTTGATCCGCTGCCTGTCCATACCGCACCGAAATCTTCTAAAAGGACTTTAATGCTTTTAACATCCATAAGGGCCGGGACATTCTCAAACTCTGTCACGCCGTCCACGAGAATAGAAGACGCAAGAAGAGGCAGGGCCGCATTTTTGGCACCGCTTATGGTCACCTCACCCGTTAGCCTGGCGCCTCCCTTGACAACAATTTTATCCATTAATCATCCATTTTCACAATAAGAGTTAAAATATTTCAAAAAACACCTTTTACCCGATGATCAGGTTTTTAATGTTGACATTTACCTGATTTTCGAAAAATCAGATATAAAAACCTGAACCTCTATTTTTAGCAGTGTGCTCAT